>CALDHF010000201.1 GCA_937941595.1 uncultured Acaryochloris sp.
GTGACCCAATTAGTATGGCCGTTGAGGCTGTGTTGGCAGGTGCCATCACTCACCTGCCATAGCTTGATGGATTTATCTGAACTACCGCTGGCCAAGAGGGTCCCGTCAGGATGAAAGGCCACGGTAAATACTGCTTGCTGGTGGCCCAATAAGGTTTGCTGGCACTCTCCTCTGCCTATATCCCATAATTTGATGGTGCTATCTTTGCTCCCTGAAGCCAGGTAAGGCTGGGTCGGACTGAAAGCAACGGCACAGATTTCAGACTGGTGACCGATGAACGTTTGGCGACAAGCTCCGGTTTCTGTATCCCAGAGTTTGAGGGTATGGTCAGCACTAGCACTGGCTAAAGATTGACTATCTGGACTGAAAGCAACGGACAACACTGAGTTTTGATGGTCTTGCCCCACCCAGAGCTGTTGATGGGTTTGAGTACACCAGACTCTGACTTTGCAATCTTGATCTGCGATCGCAAGATACCGACCATCCGGGCTATAGGCAACCGCTTTCACTTCATCCAGAATCTCTGAGAAGCTCGTGTGGCAAAAATCAGTATTCGTAAAGGTTGTATCTTGCAGCAACATTCCCTGCAAATTGGCTTGCCATACCGTCAACTGAGCAAAGTCATAGCCCCGAACATCCACATCCAGATGCTGGGCAAAGTGCAGCAAGTTACCGCAAAAATAACCAGTTTTGGCGGCAGAGCACCCCCGTAATTGACTCAGTAACCGATAGAGGTGTTGAAAAATTGCCTTTGGATTTCGCCAGTAGGCGAGTAAATCATCAATAACGGGTTGCAAAATCAAGCTTTTCTGAGTTTCATAAATCGATACGGAAGCTTGAGCTTGCACAAGGGGGTATTGAACGAGATAGCCACCTCGATTCTCCAGGAGGGATTCCGAGCTATGCTGAATGAGCTGTGAGGTCATATATTCCATCACAACGGGTTGCTGGGTGTACCGACCCGCCTGCTTTTCAATTAAAGAGCGCCAACAGAGCGACTCTAAAGCTTCTAACAGCCGCGCACGAGCGACCTTCGGCACCATGTCGCTCATGAGGTCGGCAATCGACGTCCAGTCCCGATGAATCGCCAGCCAGTACATAATGCTGCGTTCCAGGTTAGAGAGGCGCTCAAATTGCCGATCTAGCAGTCGACGCACACCATTGAACACGATCGTCTCTTCGGCCAGAAATTGAGCAATGTCCCCTGCAAAGAGATCTTGAATCGAACTGGCCGTAATCTTCAGGGCTAAAGGACTACAACTATAGTGCTGACACAGCGCCTGTTTTTGCGCTCCGGTTCCAGAAAGTTGTTGATCCTCAATCAGTGCCAAAGCAGTTGTGAGGGAACCGCCAATCGGGAGCGATCTCACCAGCAAATCTGCACCTTCAAACATGGCAATCGCAGCCGGTTTTTCGCGACTGGTCAGCAGCAGACAGCTTTGATGACTCGATTCACCAGCGATCTGTAATAAATCGCCGTAGTCTTCATACCCCGGTCGAAAATAGCCTGCCTGTTGTCCCGGTTGCAACATCGCTTCCATATTGTCCAGCACCACCAGACACCGCGTTCTTTTTAAACACTGCAATAGTGGCCGTATACCCGGTTCAATCTGTTGCTGCTGGGAGAGAAATGGCACCAACTCTGCGAGTAAGGTTGCTAAAGGGGGCGCATTGCGGAGGGAACGCCAAATCACCAGGTCAAAGTCATTTTGCAGACGCTGCGCTAGCTTAACCGACAGGGCAGTTTTGCCAATCCCCCCCATCCCCAAGATGGCAATCAGTCGGCATCGGTCTTGTAAAACCCAATGCTCCAGGGTGGCCAGTTCTTCTGTCCGCCCATGAAAGATGGATACATCAATCGCTGCTCCCCAGTCTTGTTGACGATTTGCAGTAAGTAGGGGTGCAACGGACTGCCCTTGAGAAGGTGCTGTTGCCGGTGCAGATGCTGGTGGGTTGGAAAGCCACTGAGTAGGCGCTTCAGCCACCTCTTGCGTTGAGACGGTTGGCCAGGATTGCGCAGAACTAGGTATTGTACACAGGCTATGCAGGACTTGTAAGGCTTCTGCTGCACTAGCATAGCGCAATTTAAAATAGGGCTGTACCATCTTGGACAAAAACTGAGACAAAGGCTCACTTACCACCGCCTGATCTGTCCAAATTAAGTTGCCGTCCTCATCTTCTCGAAATTGTGAAGGGAACATTCCAGTGACAGCCTGCACCCCAATAATGCCCAAAGAATAGAGATCGCTACTAGGGCGAGGTTTGCCCTGACTTTGTTCACTAGCCATATAGCCAGGGGTGCCCACCGCCACCGTGAGATTGGTGGCCGTTGTTGTGATTAAGGTTTGGTTGCGCACCTGCTTCACTGAACCGAAATCCACCAACACCAGCTTGCGATCTGATTGACGACGAATAATATTGTCAGGCTTGATGTCTCGATGGATTACGCCTTGGTGATGGATGAAGGTTAGAAGATTGAGAACGTCGGCCAGCAAAGCCTGCGCCTGAGTCTCCGACCAACGTTGTCCTGGGACCAGTTCCTGCGCTAAAGAAAGACCTTTAATCAGATCTTGGACGAGATAAAACTCTTGATTGTGCTCAAAAAAAGCAAGGAGACGAGGAATTTGATCATGGCTGCCCAGGCGTTCTAGGGTCTCTGCCTCGCTATGAAACAGGCGACGGGCCACGTGCAAAAATTCTGGATCTTTTCTGGCGGGTTGCAGAACTTTAACTACGCAAGCGGGATGTCCTGGGCGGCGAGTATCCTCAGCAATATAAGTTTGGCCAAAACCCCCAGCCCCCAGAAGCTGAGTAATTCGATAGCGTCCATCTAATATCAGCCCAATTTTACCGTTCATTCTGAGCAGCGCGACTCATTCGCTAACATTGTTACACCGCATGGAGCTAATCAGTCTCCTCCACCTGATTATTAGTTATCGCGAATCACATCAGATGGCTGTTCCTACAGATACAAACGTACCCAAGCGATCGAATGCAGATGTGCGACTTCTTGAGCAGTCATGAACTATCTCGCCAAACCGCTTTTTCACTGTTAGCTATGGTAACGTAGCCCTCGACCGTCACTTTTGAAAGCTTGTTTTTGATTTTTAATCTTATTTACCGCTGCCAGATGAAAACTAGCCCAGCAGCATACCATGCTGACTTAACATCGTCTAAGATCGGACGTCAGCGGTAGAGTTAACCATCGATAGGAGTGGATGCAAAGGCTGAAGCACAGTCTGAGACTTGCAAATCAGTTCCTGCCAAAGCGAAACAAGCGTGTGAACAGCATTATCCCAACTATATTGATCAAGGCTGGACTGGGGGCATTCTCCCATATGTCGACACAAGATCGAATTCCCAATGAGGTTCTGGAGTTTATGAGCAAAATCATCGGCTGACTGGGGGGTATATAAATATCCATTCCAACCCTTTACAATATTCTCTACAACTCCCCCAGACCGAGGGGCTCTTACTGGAATACCAGAGGCAAATGCTTCCAAGACCGTTAGTCCCCTGGCCTCTTCTTCGGACGTGGTGATGTGAATATCACTATTCGCGAGAAACAAAGAATTTGTTCAGGGGCAATCCGTCCCGACAGATGAACATGGGGTGTAAGCCGTTGCAAGACGTGGGCAATCTCCTCTTCCATAGAACCATCGCCAGCCACAATTAGGGCCACCTGAGCAGGATCGACTCGATTTAAGACTGCCTGCATGGCTTTGAAGGTAAAGTCCCAGCCTTTATCAAGGGTAAGTCGGCCCACAAACACGAGTTTCACCTGTTGATCGACTTGAGGCAGACCATAGGCTTGAGCAAAATAATCGGCTTGTCGCAGGTCAGGACTAAAGTGGTCAGCAACCCTCACTAGATTGGCATAGCGAGCATTGTTAATTCTCAGGTTGACGATGAAGATCTTGTCACAATGCTTGAGCTTATCGAGGACTCAGAACCACCGAGCTGACACGGGCATAGCCAACAACAGCCATGATCACTCACCTAGATGTTTCGGAATGTCTAAGACTATTCGATAATTACAGAATAAGACATGAACTGAGACACACCTCTTGCATGTCTTATAACCTATACACTTTGAGACTATTATTTGTGGAGATTGATCTCACTTCCGTATAAGGTCACCAAGAAATTGGTCAAAGTTAATCATCTCTTAGTACTGTCACCAGCCCATCCACCAGGTCTCTCAATACCTCATACCTCACCTAAACCTGAATGGCTATTCAGGCCTTACGGTAAACACATAAGCAGCCAATGGGATAAGGACAGACTTACTAAAAAAGCCCCCTGCAAAGCAGAGGGCCATCAAAGGAATTTATCAATCAGGAGTGTTAGACAGCTAGAGACTCTTCAGACTCTTGGACATGCTGTTCAGGTTGAACATGGGCTTCAGGATGCACCTTAGCCAACATTTCCCGAAGACCATTGCCCTCAATCACTTCCTTCTCCAGCAACTGCTCAGAAATCATCTCCAGAAGCTCCTT
>CALDHF010000202.1 GCA_937941595.1 uncultured Acaryochloris sp.
GCCCCAAACATCACTGCCAGGGCAAAGCCCCATGCCCCTATACCTCCTAAACCCGCCAAGCCAACCGTCCCTGCAACATCAGCAACCCAGGTTGTTAGTCCACCGAAACCTGTCGTCCCTTCACCTCGCCCCATTGCTGCCCCCCAACAAAAGTCTGGCTGTGGGTCTTGGGCAGCGGGTTTGGGGGCTATGGCATTGGTCTTAGGCTTGGGACTGGTGGGCCTCTCTTACTTAGGGGTGACGGCAGAGCTGTTCCCCTTTCTAAATCCCGAAGTGGCAGTCGACAATGGAGCGACGCTCTTAGAGGAAGCCCGACAGGAAGCCCGAAGTTCTGGGAATTTGGAGGATGCGATCGCAATTGCAAAACAAGTCTCCAGCAATAGCGACAGTGCTGAAGAAACCCAAACCCAAGTCCAGCAGTGGCAAACTCAATGGCAGCAACAAAAAGATATTTTTAGCAGAGCCAAAACCGCATTTGATCGGAAACGATGGTACACAGCCCGAGATTTAGCCTTTCAGCTGCCCCAAAATCCTTATTGGGACAACCTCGCTGATCCGATCTATTTTGCCTCAAAACGCAAAATTGCCGATCTCGAAAAGCCCTCTCCAACCCCAACACCGAAGCCAACTGAACCACCAGAGCCAACCCTAGAACCAACTCCTAGTCTAGAACCAACGCCTTCAGAACCACCAGAGCCGACCTTAAGTCCAAGTCCAAGCCCAACTCCCACTCCCTTACAATCACCCGTATTGATTCCTGTGCCGGCCCCAGCAACGCCAAGTCCAAGTCCAAACTAGTGCCTACTTGCTAACCGCAGAAGCAGCCCCCCGCTTTTGCAGCCATCCCGCCAACATCGCGAGACAAAAAACGCTCAGAATGGCAATGCCTGCAAACATATAGCCTCTACCTTTCTGAAACAAATTGGCACCAATCGCGACCATCGGTGCATCAGATACAATGGCCCCTAAGACTAAGGCTGGCAAGAACATTTTCCACTTAGTTGTTGTTAAGCCTGCACTGTAGCTAACGAAATCAAAGGCGCCCGTCATTAAAGCCCCAGCTAACAGAAAAAAGTTACTTTCTAGGTGCTTCTTGCTCAGCTCATCCACTTTGCCCATGAACCGCTTTCCCACTAGCTTTTCAACGAGATTGCGGCCATATCGTTTGGCCAGATAAAACGCCAAGCTACACGAAACGATATCCGCAATCACAACGGTTGCGACAGCAACTGGGTAGTCCAGTAGAGAACCAGCGACAAACGCCCAGAATGTGCTGGGAATAATAGGGATGACCACGCTGAAAGCGCGGAGGGCAAAGATGCCAACGGGTGCCCAAGGTCCCATCTCTTGGATTTGGGCTTTGAGGGGTTCTAGATCCAACTGTTGGAACAGCCCGATGGCTAAAATGACAACACCAACAATCAGTGCAAATTTAAGAGTCTTGCGGAGCGTTCTGTTCATAAAAAAAAGCATCTGGACTTGTGATCAGCTTAAAACAGAATGCTTAAGCTCGGCTGAGTCTTTAAGTGTATAGAAAACTTGAAGCAACATTCATGGCTTATTGTGTCCCCAAAATTGCGAGACATCAACACCTTTCTAGAAAGAGATAGAGCTTTATGCCACCAGCCCAAAAAAGTCGTAAGCAAGGCAATGTATATGGTATTTCTATTTCTGGCGGTTGGGTGTCAAAGTCTGGAGGTCCGCTTGAAAAATAGTGGCTCCACTGTTCCACGCAATGCCAATGAGAAAATAATCAAAGATTATTTCTATGCGTTACGAGAGCAACGGTATGCAGAAGCGTATCAACTCTTATCCTGGCATGCTGCATCCATACCTCATTCTCCCCCACGGTTCTCAGACTTCAAAAACAAGCATCAACGAGATCATAAATCTCTGGCAACCCAGATCGCTATTGGAGAGAAGAATAAGTTGAGAAATGATGATCCCTGTGGATACATATATACCGTCTATGCTATCCAACCGAATCATTCAGTCCTCTTCAGTGGTGACGTCTCCCTACATTCCAGGCCCAATCAACTAGGCGTATGTCTCATTGGCTATAATTCGGCATTTGGGAGTTCTCCTTAGCAGGGAAAGAGGCATTAGATTTATTGTTTCTGGGCTTCTACTTCTAGTCGCATCATTTGCACATGGGTCTTGCCATCCTCAGTGACTGGATGCTGCTGCAAATACTGGTCTACAATAGCCGTTACTAAAGGCTCTCTTTTATCTTCTGGTACAGATTGGAGGTAGGGAAACCAGGTTGTGCGAATCCAGCCTGCTAGGCCGTCAGAGCCGTCATGGGTCATATCTTTGGGAATCAATTCTGTGCGTGATGGGGTAAACCCGATCTCCGTTAACCACTTTTGATAGTGGTCAGGGCTGAAAAAATAATAGGGAAAAGCAAAATCTTGGAAATACTGACACCATTCAGGTTGTTGAAGGACAGTCTGCACAACTTCAATATAGTCTGCGGCATTTCCTTGCCCTCCCATTTGTAAGAGGATGCGACCTTGAGTTTTCAATCCCTTTTTTAGTCCCTGCAACACAGCTATATGATCATCTACCCAATGCAACACGGCATTGGAAAAGATCCAATCAAACTCATGGTAAAAATCCAACTGGCGGGCATCCATTTGCTGAAACCGCAAATTGACACATTGATCTGGGGGAAAACGCTTTTGGGCCAGAGTAATCATAGCTTCAGATTGATCGATGCCTATGACCATTCCGCTAGGGACTTGTTGGGCTAACTCAGCGGTAACTTTTCCATCTCCACAACCCAGGTCCAAGATATGTTCGTGGCCTTGTAACTGGAGCTTTGTAATGAGCTCTTGTGCCCACTTCTGTTGAGCCGAGGAGTGACTGGCATAATCCTGAGCATTCCAAGCACACATTATGATCGAGCCTCCTTTGATTGCGGCATGAAGCTGGCGGTGAATTCAGGATATTGTCTAAACCGGATCAAGATTAGGGTCGTTTTTCACGACTCAGCAATACCACACTGAATGTCACTAGAATAACGCCTCCGACTTGCAAGGGATTGAGGGTTTCCTGAATCGTGAACCAGGCCAGGATGACCGTCAACGCTGGATTTGTAGACCCGATAATAGAGGCAGATGTAGCCCCAATCAGACGGATGCCCATGTTATTGAGGAGATGACCGCTCGAAGTTGCGATCGCAGACAATAATCCCCCAATCCACAATGGCCCCCACTCAATCCCTGTAGGCTGAGTCCAAAACAATAAACTCAAACTGGACAATACTAAGGTGACGGCAAAGCTGATCCAGGTATAGGGAACAGGGTGAACACGCTCAAAACTTTTTTGGGCCAAGACGGTATAGATAGCATAGGCAACGCCAGACGCAATCCCTAAGCCTACTCCTAAGGCATTGGCTGTCAGACCCGTTTGGGGAACGGTGAGGGCACTACCTAAAAGCACTAAACCCATGACAATCCAGCGAAATCGGGAGGGGGCAGCGCCAAAAAAATACCAGGAGAGCAAAGCCGTAAAGACTGGAAAGGTAAAAAATAGGGTTAGGGCAATGCCCGTGGGAATCAGGCCCACAGAGAAATAGAGCAGGGCTAGGTATAGGTACATAAATACCCCACCCCAGAGCGATCGCCACAAGTCAGGACGATTTGTTTTTTGCCCCAACTGTTTCAAATCCCGCCAAATGGCAGGGTAAAACAGGGGCGTCATGGCCGATACCAAGGGCACCACCAACACCATCCGCATCGCCATTAATAAAAAAGAGTTTGGGAGAGAGGGGGTGACAAAACCTCCTGTTTGCAGGAGACCAGCAACGGTGTACTCGTTGAATAAAATCCGGACAATGACGTTTTGGAAACAAAAAAAGACTGCGCCCAATAGGACGATCAGAAAACCAATCACGGCAACAATAAGATAAGAGGTATGGAATTGATCAATAGCTTGAGTCACTCCGTGATTAAGTGGCTTGGACGAAGGTCTTAACCGAATCGACTGCGAGTAATACTTCTCATATGTTGCTCAGTCAATCCATCAGATTTACAAACTAACGATTCGCTTTCATAACATATCAGTCGAACACGATAACCTTACTGGAAGTGTATACGAACTGCGATCGCAAATGTTTAACAAGTTTTCTGGCGTTTGCATGACGTCGGCACTGATTTTGAGAAAAGAAGCTTGAAAACTTTATGGAGTGGAGTTTTTCATTCTTGAGATTCCCAAAAATGGCTTCCTAATTACAGCAAACTACCGGATAATACACCCTATAGTTTGAGTTGTCCGACTTTCGCTTGATAATCTCTTGATCTCGGATTTATACAGTTATTGGCGGATAACA
>CALDHF010000203.1 GCA_937941595.1 uncultured Acaryochloris sp.
AAATCTTTATGGGTGTCATGGACAATGCTATAGACGTTAATGCAGAGGCACGGATTAATGAACCAAGGAAGTGCCTCAAAGACTTTTGTTTGGGTATTGAGATAGGCTTGCTTAGTGGTGACACCAAAGACATCACCCCGATAATTCGTAGAAATCAATAATCCTAATTTATGGATATTCTTGCCATCGTAGGCATTCTTGAAACGTTGGAAGGCAAGGATCGCATGCTGAGGGAGGTGAGGGGGATTAGCCTGTTCCTTATGCCAGCCTTGCAGCCACTTATATCCTTGAATAGCTGTAGAGACTAGAAGACCAGATTCAATCATATTTCCTCGATTGATGCCGTGTTTGTCAAAAGTATGCCCAAGGCATCCATATTAGGTGACCCAGCACATTGCATTTTTTGGCAGTAAAGATACAGTGTTGAGGGTGAATAAAAGGTATTAAAGGGTATGAATCGAAGTGCTGAGGTCATTTGTGTGGGGACAGAGCTTCTTCTTGGAGAAGTGCTGAACTCAAATGCCCAGTTTTTAGGACAGGAATTGGCCCGCTTGGGGATTCCACATTTCCACCAGACCGTAGTGGGAGATAACCCGACTCGTATCAAGCGTGCGATCGCAATGGCCTGCCAACGCGCCAACCTTCTGATCTTCACCGGTGGGTTAGGCCCCACCCCCGACGATTTAACCACCGAAACCCTAGCGGATTTTTTCCAAGCGCCTTTAATCGAGCATCCCGAAATCTTAGAAGACATTGCCCGTAAGTTTGCTCAGCGCAACCACGACCCCAGTCCCTCCAACGACAAGCAAGCCTTACTGCCAGAATCAGCGGCGATCTTACCGAATCCTATTGGTAGTGCCCCTGGGATGATTTGGCAACCTCGCCCCGAACTCACCGTCCTGACCTTTCCAGGCGTGCCCAAAGAGTTCCACTTAATGTGGCAGGAAACCGCTGTGCCTTATCTCCTCGACCATGGTTGGGTCACAGCCCAAATCTACAACCGAGTGCTCCGCTTCTGGGGTATCCCCGAATCTACCCTCGCAGACAAAGTTGCCCCATTGCTGTCCTTGACCAACCCCACGGTCGCCCCCTATGCCAGTCGTGGCCAAGCCCGCCTGCGCATTTCCACTCGGACCTCATCTGCCGATATTGCCCACCAAGTGATTGCCCCCGTAGAACAACAAATTCGTCAACTGTGCGGACTGCATTGCTACGGAGCGGATGAAGATACTTTAGAATCCGTGGTTGGCGATCTGTTGAAGCAAAAAGGACAAACTTTAGCTGTGGCGGAATCCTGTACGGGGGGAGGATTAGGGCAGCGGCTCACCCGGATATCGGGAAGCTCCGACTATTTCTTGGGAGGCGTGATCTCCTATGCCAATTCCGTGAAACAAGGGCTGCTCAAAGTTGATCCTGAGGTTCTCAATCAGCACGGGGCCGTCAGCGCAATTGTGGCTGAACAAATGGCTACGGGGGTGCGATCGCAACTCCACAGCACTTGGGGAATTAGCATCACCGGGATTGCCGGTCCTAAAGGAGGCACCCCCACCAAACCCGTAGGTCTTGTTTATATTGGTTTAGCAGGCCCGGATGGCACCCAAAGTTTTGAATGTATAATTAGTCCTTTAAGAGGACGGGACTGGGTTCGACATATGAGTGCATCCTCTGCCCTCGATTTCCTTCGGCGTCAGCTCCTAGCATGAGCATAGAGGTGATCGGTTTTACATCCGAAGTTATACCTAAAGTCGTTCAATTTAGTTACATGCATCACACAATAAATGGGTAATTATGCTACGTTAAAGAAACGTTATAAGACTTTTTGTTTATCAACCGCCAGTAAAAACACCAATATAGTTTTTCACAGCGCGTTGCTATGTCACTGCGAGGGGCACTTTACTCAATGGACTATCTAGATAAAATTCTCGAAAAGATCAGAAATTTTGCTCGTAAAATTGTCGAAGTTCTCATCGGTCCAGAAGTAGAAGCTGAACCTGAATTAATCCCCATTCCTATCCGGGATAGACGCTAACGGCCGTTTTATACATCGCTATCTTAGTTTGAGTTCGTTGTCTATTGAGTTCCAAGAATTTTGGAACAGGTTTTTGCGAGAAGCCTTTTAGAGGCAAACGCGTTCTTAGACGCCCCTCTGCACTTGATATGAGTAATGCGGATCTTTTGTGAGCCCTTTTAGTATCCTGGTCTTGCATGGCCCCAATCTCAACCTGTTAGGTCAGCGCGAACCTTCAGTCTATGGATCGACGACTCTCGCCGACATAGAGTCCCAGCTCACAACTCTTGCCTCCCAGTTAGGGTGCCAAGTCACCTCTCTTCAGTCCAACCATGAAGGGCACCTAGTTGATGCCATTCAAAATGCAGCCCCTCAGCATCAGGGCCTCCTCATTAATGCTGCTGCCTATACTCATACCAGTGTGGCTATCCGAGATGCGCTATCGGCCGTGAGCTTACCCGCAGTGGAGGTTCATCTCAGCAACATTTATCGCCGAGAAGCCTTCCGACATCATTCCTATATTGCGCCTGTGGTCATTGGTCAAATCAGCGGCTTTGGTGCGCAAAGCTACGCTCTCGGTCTGCAAGCCCTTGTACACCATCTTCAGAACTTGTCTTAGGGATCAAACGGGTTATTCTCGTCGATTTGTTACAAACTCTAGACTATAATTAACTTTTGTTTCTGAAAGCGCGGGATTACCCTGAGAGAATTCCGTGCCACGACCGTAGGTATCGGAGTTCTACATGTTAAGACTGGAGCGCATTAGTAAGATTTACCCGACGGGAGAAATTCTCAAAAATGTGACATGGGAACTCAAGCCCGGTGATCGCATTGGGTTGGTGGGTGTCAACGGTGCCGGGAAATCCACTCAACTCAAAATCATTGCGGGTGAACTAGAACCCACTGCTGGAGAAGTCATTCGTCCTGCCAGCTTACATATTGCTTATCTCAATCAAGAGTTTGACGTTGTTCCCAGTCGCACCGTGCGCGAAGAATTCTGGACCGTTTTTGCTGAAGCCCATCAAACTCAGCAAGCGCAACATCAGGTTCAGCAGCAAATGGAAACGGCTGACCCTCAGACCTTAGAAGATCTAATTCATCAATTAGATCGACTACAACGCCAATTTGAAGCCTTAGATGGCTATGGCCTCGACGCCCGCATCGAAAAAATTCTGCCGGAAATGGGGTTTGATAGCGAAGATGGCGATCGCCTGGTGAGTGCCTTTAGTGGGGGGTGGCAGATGCGCATGTGTCTGGGCAAAATTCTCCTGCAAAGTCCCGATATCTTGCTATTGGACGAACCAACAAATCACCTGGACTTAGAGACCATTGAATGGCTGGAAACCTACCTCAAAGGACTGACCACGCCGATGGTGATTGTGTCCCATGACCGAGCCTTTATGGATCGCTTATGCACCAAGATTGTCGAAACGGAGCGAGGGGTCGCCACCACCTATCTGGGCAATTATTCTGCCTATATGCAGCAAAAGTCGGAAACCCAATCGGCTCAGCTCTCTGCATTTGAACATCAACAGAAAGAAATTGAGAAACAGCAGACCTATGTTGACCGCTTTCGAGCCAGCGCTACTCGGAGTACTCAAGCAAAAAGCCGCGAAAAACAATTAGACAAAATTGAGCGCATTGACGCCCCCATCGCCGACGTCAAAACCCTCAAGTTTCAGTTCCCTCCTGCCCCTCGTAGTGGTCGGGAAGTGGTGATCGTCGAAGATATGGTCAAGACCTATGGCGATGACGTTCTGTTTTTAGGGGCAAATTTGCTCTTGGAACGGGGCGATCGCGTGGCGATTCTGGGGCCAAATGGGTCAGGGAAGTCGACGTTTCTACATATGCTGATGGGCACGGAACCCCCAGATGAAGGCACCATTAAGCTTGGTGACCATAATGTGATTCCCGGCTACTTTGAACAAAATCAAGCTGAAGCCTTAGATCTCTCCAAAACCGTCATCACTACCATTCATGATGAGGTCCCGGACTGGACCAACCAAGAAGTCCGCACCTTGTTGGGACGCTTTTTGTTTAGTGGTGAAACTGCCTATAAGCAAGTTAAAGCATTAAGCGGAGGAGAGAAGGCCCGTCTAGCATTGGCAAAGATGCTCCTGAGTCCCGTTAATTTACTGATTCTGGATGAGCCGACGAATCACCTAGATATTCCCGCCAAAGAGATGCTGGAGTCGGCCTTGCAAGACTATGAGGGAGCTGTCGTCATCGTCTCCCACGATCGGTATTTTATTTCTCAAGTGGCCACAAAAATTGTAGAAATCAAGGATGGAGAACTGATTCTCTATCGGGGTGACTATCAGTATTACCAAGATAAGCTGGCAGAAACAGCGGCAAAAGCTCAACAGGAGAAGTTGGCAGCCGAGAAAGCGGCTAAGGATGAAGCCAAGCGGGCCAAGAAACAAGCCAAGCGAAAGCAATCTAAGGCCAAAGTTTAGTTCATAGCTTGCTAATTCTCTAACTTCTTTGCAGACTGAACCTCTGACGGTCGAGCCTTTCATACCAGTGGTGCGGCCTATTTTTCTCGTGATAGAGTATTTTCTGGTGGCGTTTTTTCAGCATTATGGTGTTTAAAAACTTTTCGTATCCGGTTGCAGCATGTATTGGGGTTGCGATCGCAATCACGTCCCCTCAATCTAGCCAAGCCCTCAGTCCTGATCAAGTCAGTGGCATTGCCAAACAAGTCACGGTTCTAATTGAAGGGCAAAATCCCGGTTCAGGGGTGATTATCAATCGGGATGGCAATACCTATACAGTGTTGACGGCGTTTCATGTGGTGGGGACGCCTGACGAATATGATGTCGTCACCCCCACCGATCAACGCTATAAACTGGACTACAACACCGTTAAGCGTCTGCCTGGCGTTGACCTAGCCGTACTGCAATTCAAGAGTGATAAAGCGTATAAGGTGGCAGAAGTTGGCAACTCCAACCAAGTCTCAGAAGGGAAGCCCGTCTACGTCGCTGGATTTCCAGTACCCACCCAGGCCGTTAACCTGTCCATTTATCGATTTACCGAAGGTCGATTAACAGCCAATGCCTCCAAGCCTCTAGCCGATGGTTATGCCTTGGTCTATGACAATTCCACCCGGCCCGGTATGAGTGGGGGGCCTGTTTTAGATGGCCAAGGCTCTCTAGTAGGGATTCATGGCCGAGCAGATGCTCAACAGCAAGGGAATGTTTATTTTAAGAATGATACAAACTTAGGCATTCCCATCGATACTTTCTCGACGATGGCTCCCAAGGTCGGCGTCAAGGTAGAGTCACTGCCCACCACGCCCGCCACCAATACATCTATTCCTACAGCGCCTGCCCAAAATACGCCTACGTCTCCTCCCCCAACAACGTCTGCCCTGAATACATCTCCCCCTAAGCCGACACCACCACGCCCCCCTGTTCAGAACCCACCTAGCATTCCTCAAGGGTCGAAGGCCGGAGATTTTTATTTGCAGGCGACGGACAAATTGCAGCGCAATAACTTAGAAGGTGCCCAAAAAGACTTCGACCAAGCAATTCGTCTTAACCCAGAGTATGCCAGTGCCTATAACGAACGCGCTGGGATTAAGTTTCGGCGAGGAGACCGCCAAGGTGCTCTGAGTGACTTAAATCAAGCCATCAAGATCGACCCAGAATTTGCAGATCCGTATGGTGGACGAGGAATTTTGCGGGCGGTCACTGGCAATCTTCAGGGGGCGCAATCGGATGTGGAGAAAGCCGTACGCCTCAAACCCGAAATCGGCTATACGGCTCGGGGCATGGTGCGCTGGTATGGCAGCGATTTGAGAGGCGCCCGCTCAGATTTCGATCAAGCCTTAAGTCTTGATTCTGACTTCAAGGAGGCCTATGCCGTCCATACCTATCGAGGGGTTCTCCATTGGCAACTGGGAAATACGGATGGGGCGATGCAGGATTTGAATCGTTCGATTCAGCTCCAACCTAAATCTCATGAAGCTGTAGGTCTGCGAGGACTGTTGCGGTGGCAGATGAATGAAACCCAGGGTGCACTGCAAGATTTTGAACAGGCCATTCGCATCAATCCGGATAGGGGTGAGATCCATACGGTGAGAGGCATTATTCATGTGGGCCAAGCAAACTATCAAGAGGCCATTTCTGACTTTAATCAAGTGATTCGAACAAAGCCCAAAGGCGTTGATTTAGCTGATATATATGCATTGCAAGGTATATCTTCTTTTATGATTGAAAACGATCAACAAGCTCTTGAACAGTTGCAACAAGCGGTTCAGGCAGAGAATGATCCCAAGACTAAAGATAATTACCAAAAAATCATCAACGCGATTAACCTGATTCCATCTCGGCCATCGGTGCGGCCTAAACTAAAACAAGCTGTGCAACAAGGTCTACAAAAGATTACTCAAGGCTTTGTGTCACAATATATGAAGGAATATTTTCAGTCCTTTCGCCCCCTGGAAACGACCGAATAATGTTGCTCAAATAGCCTTGATTCACACCAGATTGGGGAAGATATTAACGAAAGATTGCTATCAACGTGATTGCTACAGTCCGCTCCCTAGAGACTCAAGATCTAGCAGATGCAGTTGCTTTAGATTTGCAAATTTTTGGCGGTTGGTGGAGCTTGCCAAGCTACCAAACAGAATTTCAGCGGTCTAGCAGTTCTTTATTGGGCTTATGGTTGCAAACTAATGTGGACAAGAGCGGTACCGTAGTCGGACCGACTACGGTATCGCTACCGCGATTAATAGGTATAAGTTGCCTATGGCGAGTCCTAGATGAAGCCCATATCACGATTTTAGGCATTTATCCGCAATACCAGGGACGAGGTTTGGGGCAAGCGCTGTTGGTATCCCTACTGCAAACGGCCCACCATCATCAATCGGCGAGGGCAACCCTTGAAGTCAGAGCGTCTAATGCAGCAGCGGTGGCGTTGTATACAAAATTGGGGTTTCAGACAGCGGGACGACGCCCTCAGTATTATGACAATGGCGATGATGCCCTGATTTTGTGGCAAGGGAGTTTGCAGTCGTCTTCATTTTTGCGATCGCTTCAGCAATGGCAGTTAGACACTGAAGAGCGCTTAGCAGTCTGGGACTGTACTTTCAAGCCTCAATTAGGCTGGGATTAGTCCGTTATATTAGTAAATTTTCGTAATATCCACACCCAATGTGTGATGATTTATAACCCAATTCTTGGAAAGATAAATCTACAATAGAGCATAGGACCAAACTGATTCGTTGAAAAATGGTATTTTTTCTTTTATAAAAGACCATCCTCGATCTAGTGATAATCCTTATGTAACCTCCAATTCAGCCGATTTCTCGTGCTAAGATTGGGTTTACCAGCAAGCAGCAGGTTGTGGGAAAACGCCATGTTTGAACGCTTTACAGAAAAAGCCATTAAAGTCATCATGCTGGCTCAAGAGGAAGCCCGCCGCTTGGGGCACAATTTTGTCGGCACAGAGCAAATTCTTTTGGGACTGATTGGAGAAGGAACAGGCGTTGCTGCCAAAGTTTTGAAATCCATGGGCGTCAATCTTAAGGATGCTCGCGTTGAAGTTGAAAAAATTATCGGTCGCGGTTCTGGATTTGTTGCGGTAGAGATTCCCTTTACCCCCAGAGCTAAGCGCGTTCTTGAACTCTCCTTGGAAGAAGCTCGTCAACTAGGCCATAACTACATTGGCACCGAGCATCTACTTTTAGGATTGATTCGAGAAGGCGAAGGGGTCGCCGCCCGTGTTCTCGAAAACCTTGGGGTCGACCTGGCTAAAGTGCGAACTCAAGTTATTCGCATGTTGGGTGAAACGGCTGAAGTCTCAGCCGGAGGCGGACAAGGTCGCACTAAAACGCCAACCCTAGACGAATTTGGGGCTAACTTAACCAATCTCGCGGCTGAAGGCAAACTTGACCCGGTTGTGGGTCGCCAGAAAGAGATTGAGCGGGTTATCCAGATTTTGGGTCGTCGCACCAAGAATAATCCTGTTCTCATTGGTGAGCCGGGTGTGGGTAAAACTGCGATCGCAGAAGGCTTAGCTCAGCGGATTACCAATGGCGATATCCCCGATATCCTGGAAGAAAAGCGGGTCGTTACCCTTGATATTGGTCTCCTAGTAGCGGGTACCAAGTATCGCGGTGAATTTGAGGAACGCCTCAAAAAGATCATGGATGAGATTCGCCAAGCCTCCAACGTGATTTTGGTGATTGACGAAGTTCATACCTTGATTGGTGCGGGTGCCGCAGAAGGTGCTATTGATGCAGCCAATATTCTCAAGCCTGCCTTGGCTCGAGGTGAGTTGCAATGCATCGGTGCCACGACCTTAGATGAGTATCGCAAGCATATCGAGCGAGATGCAGCCCTAGAAAGACGTTTCCAACCCGTGATGGTGGGTGAGCCATCGGTGGAAGAAACCATCGAAATTCTCTACGGTTTGCGGGAGCGCTACGAACAACACCATAAGCTCAGTATCTTGGATGAGTCTTTAGAAGCAGCGGCTAAGTTGTCCGATCGCTATATCTCTGACCGCTATTTACCGGACAAAGCAATTGACCTGATCGATGAAGCTGGGTCCAGAGTCCGTTTGATTAACTCTCGGCTGCCACCCGCTGCCAAGGAGTTAGATAAGGAGCTTCGCAAAGTCTTGAAAGATAAAGATGATGCGGTTCGGTCTCAAGACTTTGATAAAGCGGGTGGACTGCGGGATCGGGAGATGGAAATCAAGTCTGAGATCAAAGCCATTGCTCAGAACAAGAAGACCAGTGACGATAATCCTGATGACTCTCCGAAGGTGACTGAGGAAGATATCGCTCATATCGTCGCCTCTTGGACTGGGGTTCCCGTCAACAAGTTGACTGAATCTGAGTCTGAAAAGCTGATGCATATGGAGGATACTCTCCATCAGCGCCTGATTGGTCAAGAAGAAGCCGTTCGCGCTATTTCTCGGGCCATTCGACGCGCTAGAGTTGGACTCAAAAATCCCAACCGACCCATTGCTAGCTTTATCTTCTCCGGCCCAACTGGTGTGGGTAAAACGGAATTAACTAAAGCCCTAGCCACCTATTTCTTTGGTGCTGAAGAAGCCATGATTCGGTTAGATATGTCTGAGTATATGGAGCGTCATACCGTTTCCAAACTCATTGGTTCTCCTCCTGGCTATGTTGGTTACAACGAGGGTGGTCAGCTTACGGAAGCTGTGCGACGGCGCCCTTACACCGTGGTCCTATTCGATGAGATTGAAAAGGCCCATCCTGACGTCTTCAATATGCTCTTGCAGATTTTGGAAGATGGTCGGCTAACGGATGCTAAAGGGCGGACGGTTGACTTCAAGAATACCCTCTTGATTATGACCTCTAATATCGGATCCAAAGTGATCGAGAAAGGAGGCGGTGGTCTTGGTTTTGAATTCGCTGAAGATGAGGCTGATTCACAATATAATCGGATTCGGTCTTTGGTGAATGAAGAGTTGAAAGGGTACTTCCGACCTGAGTTCTTGAACCGTTTAGACGAAATTATCGTCTTCCGTCAACTCACGAAACCTGAGGTTAAAGAAATCTCTGAGCTGTTACTGAAGGAAGTGTTCGGTCGCTTAGAGGAAAAAGAAATTACCTTAGAAATCACGGAGCGCTTCAAGGAGCGCTTGGTGGAAGAGGGTTACAATCCCAGCTATGGTGCTAGACCCTTACGTCGGGCAATTATGCGTCTCTTAGAAGATACTCTGGCGGAAGAAATTCTGTCTGGGCGTGTTAAGGAAGGCGATACTGCTGTGGTCGATGTTGATGATGACCAAAAGGTCAAAATCTCACCAGCCCAAGAGCGGGAATTATTGCCCCAAGCCGCTGAATAATCTGCAAAAGCAGTTCATAATTTGTAAGGGAAGTCTGTATGGGCTTCCCTTTTTTATTGGAAAAGTTTAAGCACTGGCACCGTAAAGGACGGGGATTGATGACCACAGATATCCATGACTACGAACACCACCACCATCATGGCGCTGACGGTCATAGTCATGGCGTGATTGATCCGAGTCTGGTCAGTTCTGAACGGGGGGTGTGGGCGGTCAAATGGTCTACCTTCGGATTGCTGATCACGGTGCTGTTGCAGGTTGGAGCCGTTTACTTATCGGGAAGTGTGGCGCTACTGGCTGATTTACTGCACAATATCGGGGATTTGATCAGTGCTTTACCGTTGGGGATTGCCTTTTGGATGGGACGATTCCCCCCCAGTCGCCGATTTCAATATGGATATGGTCGGGTAGAAGATGTGGCCGGGGTGATCATTATTCTGATTATTGCGGCTAGTGCGGCGGCTACGGGGTATGAATCAATTCAGCGGTTTATGCATCCGCAGCCTTTGGAGCATCTGGGAGTGGTTGCGATCGCAGCCTGTATCGGTTTCATTGGTAACGAAAGCGTCGCTCTATTTCGGATTCGGATCGGTACAGAAATTGGCAGTGCAGCCTTGGTTGCCGATGGCTATCACGCCCGTGTTGATGGCTTAGTGAGTTTAGCGGTTGTCCTCAGTGCCATTGGCTTGTGGTTGGGATATCCTTGGGCCGATCCGGTCGTGGGGTTAGGGATTACCGTTATGCTGTTGCACATCGTTTGGGAATCTGGACAAACTGTTTTTACGCGCCTCTTAGATGGCATCGAACCTGAAACCACAGAGGCATTGCATCAGGCTCTGACAGACTATCGTGTTGAACACCTTCGGGCGCGGTGGATCGGGCATCAGTTGCAGGCTGAAGTTTGTTTAAAACTCGATCCTGATCTGTGTGTGGGAGACGTGGATGCGATCGCAACTCAACTACGGTCACACCTAAAACACGAAGTTCCCTACCTCGCCAATATTGTTATTGATATTCAGGCTAAAACTTGATTTGTAGGAATACTATAGTTACGCGTATCAGCAAGCTGATCGATGTTGCGTTCTTCTCTTGTTTCTGTCATATATCTGCGTAAACACTCCACACAACTGCCATCTCTAGCGTTACTTAATGTCCCTTCACGTTAAGGCACAAGAATGCAACATCAGAAGTCAGGTGTTGTAAAGTGTTTTGAAAAAGTTGAATTCTCAGAAGTTGAGCCTATGAATCTTGACTTATCAATGACAATAGTTTGGCTGTTCCTTGGGCTCAGCTTGGGGGGCTTGGGGCTACTCATGGTTCTGACCCTAATCAATACATTGAGCGCAATCAGTCCGACAAAACTGAAAATACGGCGTTTCCATCCCTTGCAGTGGCGGCAGCTATTTCCATCTGGGTCGAGTCTTCATCTTCCTCAATTCCCTGCCTCTGAGCACCCTATTCCGTCCGAGCCGTCCGAGCACCCGACCGATCTCTATACCCTCGGTCTTTTTCCCCTGACCTGCGAGCTGGATATCAGATCTGCCACCATCAGTTCTAGCTGTTGCCTACTCCATACCAAGCAAGGTCAACCGCTGCACGGAGGTGCAATTTCGACGCGGCTGACCCGTTTGAAACGGATGGGAGTCTTGATTTAAATCGCTGAGTTCAAAGAATTTGACACATTTTGTAATACTTTGTTATGATTGCTGACTGTAAGCCCCTAGGCAAAAAGTAAGTAATTATGCTTAAAAAACTAATTTTTCCCCTCACCTTTGCAGCCACTGTCTTCACTCAATCGGCTGCCTTGGCCCAAACAGCAACTTACTATAGTGATTACTATCAGGGTCGCCAGACTGCTTCCGGCGAAATCTTCGATACCTGGGGCAATACGGCAGCTCATCCCAGCCTGCCTTTTGGCACTTGGGTGCAGGTTACCAACTTAAATAATGGTGCCTCCGTCAGCGTTCGCATCAACGACCGATGTAATTGCAGCATCGATCTGAGCAAAGCTGCTGCTCAGCAAATTGGCCTGCTCCAAACTGGTGTTGCGCCCGTTTCCATCAAGGTTTTACGTTAGTTCTTAACTTTGTTGGGCTAAAGCTGAAAGAGACTATAGACTTTCAGCTTTGAGTTAACCTCTTAAACAGTTTTCAGAAGACTTCTAGAATTCCTAGAAGTCTTTTAGCTATTCTCAGCCTTTGGTAACCTGCGAAGAGGGTTAGGGACAAAACATCCAAACATCAGCTATTCATACCGTAAACTGGAAGAATATCCTCAAGAAATCAGGTACGAGAGCAGACTCAACCCTTGCCTTGCGAAAATAAGGGCATGACAATGGCGGATATTCTTCGTGTCAATCCCAGTAAATTTCGTTCACCTTTCGACGAACTTTGCCATTTCGATCAATACCAATCATTCGCTGCTGATAGTGAGTGCCGCCTGGGGAATGGGAGTATTGTAGCCACTTTGTGACGTGGGACTCGAATACGGCCCGAGGTTTTCCGAACTTCGCCTGAACTTGTTCCGGTGTCGCTTTCTCAGCCTTCAGCTTTTCGATGTCTGCTTTGGTGAGAGCAAGAGTATTCACCCCATCGCCAAAAGAGCTTGACCTTGAAACGCTCAAAAGACCTATGCTGGATGGGTCTGAAATCTGGCCAAATGCATCGATAAATGTCCCATCTTCCCCAAAATCAACCGTGGTGAAAGAATATCGGCTATCGGGAGAACTTCCACCTGTCTCAAAATCAGGTGAGGGATGAGGTGCATAGAGCCAGCGCACATAAGGATCTGTCTTGCTTTCTTGCACCGGAACTCCAAGGGCCTCCCGGACGCTAGATTCCGTGTCGCCGATCTCAACTAGTCGAAAAGCATTCTCGGAATAGCCTGGGGCATACTCAGTATCCTCGCGCATGGAAATGACAACACGGCTTAAGACTTTATGGGGGCCAATAAAAACGACAACCCCGGCAAGTAATGCGCCTAAAGAGAACAATATTTTCGAGAAAGACTTATTGGACCTACGGGTTACTCCTGTGAGAGCAGAATTGTCTTGACTGAAGTGGTTGGCGGTATAACGATCTTGTTCCATGTCGATCTTGCTTACAACATGACTGCTAATTTCACATGACAACTAGCTGCTTTGACTTTGATCGTTCTATTCTTGTTCCACGTCGATTTTTTTTATCGCTGTGTTGGGGGATAAGAATAGCTTGCATTTGAAAAGCTCTGGACTATAAATTTTTGGCTCGACTAATAGCAATTCATGGGTTTGAATTGCTATTAATTTTTACCTTTTTGTCTTAACTTATCTAGTACATACAAAAGTAAAGGAATACCTATTAAAGCAATCCCAATACTCATCAATATGGTGGTTGCCAGGTCTGCTGCGGATATGGCTTGGTATAAATACCAGCTTAAACTGACAACCCCTATAGCCCGCACTATCAAACTTTGGATTGAATACTCTATGCTGCCTTTTTGTTTGGTGAAAGGGAGTATAGATTGCGTTTCCCAAGCAGAATTTTTATTCAGACCAAACTGATAATGTTCTCCTGATACTGTCGAGATCTTGAGAACATACCCCCCAGTCAACTCTAGTAATATGGCCACACTAATTGCATCTAGTGAAATTATCCAGTCACTACAGATTAAATGCGTGTTCGTGAGCACTAGTAGACTTCGCCTGGATGCTATCCATCCCAATTCATACTGAACAGGAGATGATGCCTCCATTTTTCTAGCTTTAGTGACCCCTGAAACGATGATTTTAGTATCGGGATATGTTTTTTGGAACCTCCA
>CALDHF010000204.1 GCA_937941595.1 uncultured Acaryochloris sp.
GCCAGAATTCAATTTGATGGGGGTGGAGTCGATAGCCCCCCCAGTGGGGTGGACGAGGAATGGGTTGGTCTTGATATTGCTGCTCTAAGTCCTGGAGCCGTTGTTCTAAGATTGTGCGATCAGTTATGACCTGACTCTGCTCCGAAGCCCAAGCCCCCAACTGACTCCCCCGAGGGCGACTCTCAAAATAGGCATGGGTTTCTTGATCAGAGACTTTGACAACCTGTCCTTCTATCCGTACCTGTCGTTCTAATTCTGCCCACCAAAACACCAGAGCAGCCCAAGGGGTTTGAGATAAGTCACGGCCTTTCCGACTCAGATAGTTGGTGTAAAAAACAAACCCTCTTGAATCAAAGCCTTTTAACAACACCATCCGCGCTGATGGCTTACCCTCTGCATCCACGGTGGCTAAGGTCATGGCATTAGGTTCTGGCAGTTCGGCAGCTAAGGCTTGTTCTAGCCAATGCTGAAATTGGCGGATGGGATCGGCCTCTACCTCAGTTTCTAATAGGGCCTGTAAACGGTAGTCACAGCGTAGGGCGGCAACAGTAGCGGGGTCTAAATCAGTCGAGGTCATAAATCTGTGGTTTCCAAGGCAGAGGTTCATGATACAAGCACGAAGCCAGACCAACTCCCCCTATCTATCCGCCAGTTGAATCAGTCTCACTGAGAGCGAGAGGTTTGAGCAGGCGTAGTCTTATCTCTTTTGTATACTAAGTGGGAGATGATTGGCTAAGGATACTGACCATAGACTTCTAACACAAATAATCGTTTTGTATTGAGTCTCTCTAGCCTAGGCACGGGGTGGGGTTAAATGCCACCGCTCTCCTGTACTAGAAACTAGCAAAATCAGTACAAGCCCCAGACCGATTTGTGCCAGACGTCTAATGGAAGCTAGGTTTTGACCCGCTGGTTACAGTCATTTTTTAGAGGCTGATCAGGCAGGAACAATGGCCAGCTTTCACTTTCAGTGTTCTAGTGAATTGCTAACAAATGTGGGTAGGAACTAGATCTCTTGAGTTACGCAATCGATTTTGGCACCAGTAATACCGTTGTTGCCCGTTGGAACCCGGTCACGGAGCAATCAGAAATCATTAACCTACCAGGTTTAAGCTTACAGACGGCACCGAATTCAGGTTTAATCCCGAGTTTGTTATATGTCGAACAGGCGGCTGAGAATAAGGTCTTAGTGGGGCAACAGGTTTGCGATCGCGGCCTGGATACCCAAACTGACCCCCGGTATTTCCGTAGCTTTAAGCGCGGGATAGGTTCCGCCGTCCAAGGCTTTCTACCTGAACTAGATGGCCAAACCATTCAGTTTGAACAAGTGGGGCGTTGGTTTTTGCAAACCATCATGCAGCAATTACAAACCACCTATCCCGATGTCCAAGACGCCTTAGTCTTAACCGTGCCCGTGGACAGCTTTGAAACCTACCGCCACTGGTTGGGGCAAGTCTGCCAGGATTTGCAGGTGGAACAAGTGCGGATGATCGACGAACCCACCGCCGCAGCATTAGGCTATGGCCAAGCAGATCAGGATGTGTTGCTGGTGCTCGACTTTGGCGGCGGTACCTTTGATTTATCCCTAGTACAGTTAAACAAGACTTCCCCACAGCAAGCTCAACCCTTAGGATTTATCCTCAAATGGGGGGATAAGAACCTAGCCGAGACCTCTAAACAGCGACCTCAATCCGCCCGAGTTCTAGCCAAAGCAGGGCAAAATCTGGGGGGAACCGATATCGACAACTGGTTAGTCGATTACTTTGCGACCACCCAAAACTTAGCCGTCACGCCCCTCACCACTCGCTTGGCAGAGCGGCTCAAAATTCAATTGTCCCTGCAACCCCAAGCCACCGAGGTTTACTTTAACGAAGAAACCTTTGACAGCTACGAGCTCACCCTCACCCGGGAGCAATTTGAGCAGATCCTCAAAGAACACCAATTCTTTGAGCGGTTAGATGACAGCATGACTCAAGTTTTGCAGCAGGCCCGTCGCCAAGGCTTAACGGTCGAAGACATTCAATCTGTCCTATTAGTGGGGGGCACCAGCCAAATTCCCGCCGTGCAAACCTGGGTACAGCAATATTTCGAGGCCCATCGCATTTGCAGCAATCGCCCCTTGGAGGCTATTGCTCAAGGGGCCTTGCAAGTCACCCAAGGATTGGAAGTCAAGGACTTTCTCTACCATAGCTATGGAATTCGCTATTGGGATCGTCGTCAAAATGCTCATAGTTGGCATGCCATTATTCCAGCAGGCTTGGCTTATCCCATGAATGAGCCAATTGAAGTGACCCTAGGAGCCTCCACCGATGCTCAACCTAGTATCGAGCTGATTCTCGGGGAATTAGGGAATGCCAACAGCAGCACTGAAGTCTTTTTTGATGGTGATCGGTTAGTCACCCGGCAATTATCTGACACTCAAACTCTCGTTCAACCCTTAAATGATCAGGACGGGTCAAGAAAGGTTGCACACTTAACACCCCCTGGATACCCCGGTAGCGATCGCATCAAAGTCCAATTTTGGGTCGATCAGCAGCGCACATTGCGCATTAATGTCGAAGATTTGTTGACCCAAGATATTCTTTTGAAAAATCAAATTGTGGCCCAACTGCAATGAGCTTGAAAATACCTGTGCCCCAGGGGGGGTGATAACTCCGAGGAGTTCCCCCAGGGCAATTTGATCCTAACTTTTGCACCCTAGAGACCACCTGAGTAGCATCACGGAATCATCGCTGTGATCGATGTCACCGCATAAGTATAAATAAGCAAATAAAATGCCCCCTAGGCGGGGGCAAAGTTTGTTGGAATGCACGTATATGGTGATGACAACCCATACGCGCAAGTGAGGTTTAAAGGGTTTGCTTATCTCTGAACTAAGACTAGCAATCAAAGGTGAAGATGCTGTGAAAAATTTTATCTTCATCTATAGATATCTTTCGCAAATAAAATACCCCTAAGTTCACACTAAGTGGCTCAAGGGTAAAAGAGACGCAAGTTTTCGTTCATATACCCTTAGAATTCCCAATTGCTTGGTGTATTGAGCATCTATATGTAAGTATGCTTGGTTTAGAGTAGCTGCCCTAGGTCAAGGTTCAGCCAACCTTGAAAGTTACGCTTTTGTGACTGGGTCGGCTGTGACACAGGCCGGATCGCATAAGACTTTGCCACAGGGGCTGACAAAATCATGCTGTGTGTTTCCAGCTGATCATCATGAAAGACCGTGACTGCAATTGGATCACCCGCCTGATAGTCTTGTAACCGTTGATTGAACTGATCTGGTCTAACACGAAAGCCATCAATGGCCAAAAGCTGATCACCAGGCTTCAATCCCGCTTTTTGCGCAGGGGAATTCACCTCTACAAATTTCAAGGTGCCTTTGCCAGCTTGATTGTGAACGGTAATACCTAGATAGGGAATGGGGTGTTCCCCAAAATCAGCAACAACTTCGAGACCAAAGGGGTCTAGGAATTCTGCATAGGGTAACTCCACTGTTCCCTGGAGATAATGGCTCCAAAACGAACTTAAATCCATGTCGGCTACGGATTCAATGACTGCTTGCAATTCGTCGGAGGTATAGCCTCGATCAGATTGACCATAGGTTTGCCAAAGCTTTGCCATGACTGTATCGAGGGAGCGCTGATTTTGATGCTGCTGACGGATCAACAAATCTAGCAGCAAGGAAACGATTTCTCCTTTGAGATAGTAGGAGACTTGGCTATTTCGAGAGTTGGCATCGGGGCGGTAGAGTTTGATCCAGGTATCAAAACTAGATTCGGTCAAGGACTGACTCTGGCGTCCAGGAATGGCTTGCAGCCGAGTAATCGATTCCGAGAGCAATTTCAAATAAGATTTGGCATCATAAATCCCAGCCCGATACGGGATGATCAGATCATAGAAACTGGTCACCCCTTCGCAGAACCACAGCGCGTCCGTATAGTTTTCCTGGTCATAGTCAAAAGGGTGTAAGGCTTGGGGGCGAATCCGTTTGACATTCCACAGATGGAAGAATTCATGAGCCACCAGACATATAAAACGGTTGTAGGACTCAGGGGTTCGAAAGCCAAAGCGTGAAAACAGCAACGAGCAACAGTTGTGATGTTCTAAGCCGCCATAGCCACTGGCTGTGACATGTAAGAGAAAGAGATAGCGGTCATAGGGTAACCCGCCAAACATCTCTGCTTCAACTTCAATAATCTTATGGGTGTCTGCGGCAATACGCTCAATGTTATAGTTTCCCGCTCCCCAGACAGCAATTTGATGGGGTTTGCCTAAGGTCTCAAAATCATGGGTTTGATGGGTCCCGATTTCAAAGGGGCTATCGACGAGAGTATCAAAGTTTTTCGCCAAAAATGTCAGGGGATTTTGGGAAACTGAGTCTAAGGCTGTGGTTACCTGCCAGCTAGGGTCTGGAGGGTGTATTGTGATTGCGATCGCATTTCCTTCCAACCCTGGCACATACAAAAACATCGCCCCAGGATTGAAGTAACCATGACTCGCATCCAAATGATTCGTGCGCACCGTCAGCTCATGGGCAAAAATCCGGTAGCGGATAATCACTTCTATCGAGTTTGAGGTCTGCACTTGCCAGTGATTTTTACTAACTTTCTGCCAGCTTAAAGACTGCCCCTGAGCATCTGTTGCTGAAAAATCTTGTAAATGCTTGGCATATTCTCGAACCAAATAGGACCCAGGTGTCCAAACGGGCATTTTCAAATCTAAGGTCGTGACCGTTTCCACTGGACAATGGAGGGTTACTTCAAACAAATGAGACGCCGGATCCGGCATGGCCACATCGTACTGAAGTATTTCTGTGGACAAGGCGTCAATATTGGGGGAGGCAGAACTAAGAACGTCGGTCATAGATTTTGGAGCTGGCGTATTCTCTTTAGTGTATCGATTTGCCCCCACTTTCTTGATATCACCCCACGAATTACCTATTTTGGGCGTGCTGCTGGAACGTCAACAAGCCGAAAGATTGACAGTGCCCCCACTGGATTTTGGACTATCCTTTTCTATGAAGACGTGATCGGTCTGTCAGAGACGATTCTTCTGGAATACTTAGCCTTGATCTCATACCCATATTTCAGCAAAACGCTCGTGATTTTATTCAATGATGCTCACCCACAATAGACCCTCCATCCAGAAAACAACTTTTGTTCCTTACTTCCCTGAGTATTCCGCCTGGGGTCTTTTCATACGGAATATTGCGATTGCCAGAACCTTTCTAGGGGCAATGGCGATTGTATTAAAATCTCGGGTCCTGAAAAAGTCCATGCCTTTCGGGACGTCTGTTGAAATCACCGATCGCTGTAATGCGGGCTGTAACTACTGCTATGTTTACCCATCAGATTGGAATCAAAAGCAGCGAGTGCAGGGATATCTAGAGCTAGCCCCCAAAGAACATGCAGAGAAAGATAGAGAAATTTTTCAAACCTTAGATCGTCTTTCCAAACAAGGGATGGTCCTGGCTACCTTGGTGGGTGGAGAGCCAACCCTAGCCCCCAGAGTGATTCAGTATGCAGCCCAAAAATTTCCAGTGGTGTGGGTGGTCACTAATGGATCGGCCAAGTTTCCCCAAGCCGCACGCTCCGTCACCTACAGCGTCAGTATTGATGGCCCTCCAGATCACCATAACCGGACTAGAGATCCGTTAGGGTTCTTTGATAAGCATGTCTACAAGGGCTTGAAGGGCATGGCTGCGGCCATTGTGCGCAATATCCACGAATCAGACCGGGGAGCCTACGCCCACATTACTCTGACGAAGAATAGCCTCAATCTATTTGCTGACACCGTGGACTGGCTAGTGGCCGATGTCACCAAGTTAAGGGGCATTGTGGTTTCCGGTGCAGCAACCCATACGC
>CALDHF010000205.1 GCA_937941595.1 uncultured Acaryochloris sp.
GCAATCTCAGGGAGTTGGACCGGCTTAGATGCAAGCAATGTTTTCCAGGCCTTAGCAAGGCGGGCATTCTCCGGCTGAGTCTGCCTTGCTGCTGCTAAAACTCGGACCGCATCATACCAATAGCCAGCTTCTGCAAACCCATCCGCCTGATCTCGGGGTTTCGATTTTGTCAGTTGCTTCGCCAGCCTATCCGTGGGAGGCACATAGCGAATCCAACCATTGGCTACCAGACCCTGACGTTTCTGTTTAGAGCAATACAGCCCAACCTGCCACTGATAATCAACCCCAGCCTCTAAGGTCACCGTTGTGGTCTGGGTCGGCAATGACACACTTGACAACCCCGCTTTGCCAGAAGATTGAAAAGTGGAAGAATACACCTCTTCTACAGAATTATTAGCCGGGTTCACTTTGCGCAAGCTGAACTGCACAATCTTGTAGCTATTCGTAGGCGTAAACCAGTAAAACGTGGGAAATGCCGACGCAGACAAGCCAATATTACTCTTTGGTACCAATGTCGTTAAGGTGGGTTTGCCCTCGGCGACACAGGTCGTTCCCCTTGTGGGTCGATTAGGCGGGGAATCCGTCTCAGAATCCCAGATAGGCGCCTCAGGACTCGGCAAGGGGATAGGCACAACACCATCAGGCCTTTTTCGAGGCGCACTTTCGTTGAGTGGTCCTTTGCGAGGCTCAAATAATCTAGTAGCCAAGCCCCTCCGATTGCCAGGCTTCTGCAAATCACCTGGGGGTTTGAACCCTGCATAACTGGGCCAGGCAGATAAAAGCACCCCACCTGCCATCACCACTACCCCCGTTAACAGCTGAGCTTGATTCAACACATACTTAGACATACTCTGCCCACTCAACCTCTTTCCCAATAGATATAAACCGCAACAAAATCCTTCGCGAGAGGCTTGCCAATACTCTGGTTACGGGTGCCCGATCATCTCCCAGCGTCATCATGACAGCTTTGATGTCGACCAAGATGCCCTGACTTGCTTCACAACACTCCTGTGGGCTTTGTGATAAAAATAGGCAAGCAACACTTAAATTAAATGACTAAGAAGTCTATACATGGGTTCCAGCTCCCCGCGCAGCACCACAGCCCTATTCATTCTCCAAAAAGCAAAAATCAATGAGTGCCATCCTCCTCTGTGCAGATATCATCCTGCCGAATTAATCCAGGATTGAGACTGATCCTGGAATAGCCCCTTTAGGGCTGCATAGGGAATCTGAACTTCTGTAGAACCCAGCACATAGGGGCCAATTTCATAGGGATTGAAAAAGAAGATCAATCCCTTGGGAGCCATCACAAAATTAGTATTGACCTGGAACCTATCATTTTCAAACCAGAACCCCGCTTCACTCAAACTCGCATCGGCCTCTAGATTTCTGACCTTTCGAAAATACCTTTCGGCAATCGTGTTCAACTTGGGTTCATATCCCTCTACAAGTAACTCCTTAAGCTGAATCTGTTGTCCTGTCTGAGGATTGAAATTCCAGTAGGTACGGCTGGAATTGGGATGGGCACCCCCGGTATACCAATAATGAGAGTACTGAAGGCTGAGCAAACTGGAGCGATTGCTAATCACTTCCACCTGTTTTTCATCGGCCCACACCCCCTGACGAGGAAACTCACGGCTCGCACTGTGATATCTCTGAATAAAGCGAGACATGGCCGTTTCCAGATTTGGGGGAGTTTGTTCATCCGCAATGGAGTGCAATAGAAACCGCTGAACTTCAGCATTCATCGCATCAGTAGCTGCCGAAGATGTAGGGGATTGGAAGCGAGGATAGCGGACTTTAACCTGAGTGCAGGGTGACTTCGCAAGATGGGCACATTTCCCATCCGTTTGGACCAATTCATTGAGAGTGTAGGGATTTGCATACTGCTGATCCATCACCCCCACCTCAGCCAAGGTCTTGCTGGGAACCAGTATGGCTGCCCAACAAAGCAGTCCCCCCATCAACCGCTTACCCATCATAGTCTGATCATCCTATTGCTCTAACTGTCCTTACTGTGCCACTTTAGACTCTCAACCTAACATCGGGCTGTGACAGAGATTAGACGGTTACAGAAATTGATATGGATACAAGTTCAGCCAACTATTATTCAGACAATATGCGTCGTTGGAAGTTACGTGCCTCTTGTTCATTCGGAATATGCTGGGACAAGGCCCTAACAAAATCCATCAGCCTCAAATGAGGGGTTTGACTGAGAATGCGATCGCAAACCAACGATGCCATGGGGCCAATGATTTCAGCCAGCTCCCGTTGGCAATAGGCAACTTCAAATTCATCTAAATGCAAAGGAGTAGGAGGTACCGACGAGGCCGATGGCATAGAAGGAACAGACGGCTTAGAGACAACCGACGGCATAGGAGGTAGCGGTGCAGCAATAGGAACCAATGGCTGAGGAGAACCCTCGACAAGATATCCATTCCCAGTCTCATTGACAGGAGAGTAAGGAGCACTTGAGCCATTACCGTTTGCTGTCGATGATCCATTTTCAGGCATGGCATAAGCCAATGTCGCACTATTCGTAACTGGTATCAGTGTCCTCTTCTTGACGAGTTCAGTCTGGCGGTAACTCAGCTGGACGACGGTAGCATTATGGTCAGGCGTTTGTAGAGAAATACGTATTTGATCTAAATATTGCTGAATATGGTGCTGCAAAAAACCAGATGGGGCAACATCAGCTCGAACCAACAAAAACACATCTGAATTACACTGCACCAGAATTAAATAGCCTTCATGAGCTTGGATTGTCACCCAATCCACTTCATGCCATCGACAATGCTCAGAAATACAACCCGCAAGATGTAACATTGCCCCCGCCATAATATCGGTGGTTGCTTCCGAAATCCCAATGGGATGGGTTAAGGGTCGACCTTGTGGGGAAACTAAAACCGCTCCTTGCATCTCAGTTGAGGTAGACACAAAGTCAGCCAGTAAAATATCGATAGTGTCCGTATTCATTTTTTCATGTAGTTGGCCCATTCAATTTAGAATGCTGGACCTAACTTCCCCCTTATAGCTATCTAGCCTGTTTTACAGAAATTTGCAAATTCTACTCATCAAACTTCACTCTAAAATAGAGTATTTCGGTACCTCTACAGACAGTCAAGCAACCTTCCCAAAAGACATCTACAGAGATCAAATCGATTTTGCCAAGACTATTTTTTTGTCGAAAAAGAATTAATTAATCCACAAAAATATATCTCTTAAAAGTATTTTTTACTGAAGATATAGATTGCACTTACTCCCACTCTAGCTTAAATCTTTTGAAGCCAAACTATTTTATTCAATGCTGCTTTACTGTTAAAGACAGACAGATTTCAAGCTTATAATTCAGCGCTATTTTTCAAAATCTCAATCTAGCAAATTCATATTCTTTGTACCTATATCGTATTTGTTTTACCTTTCAAATTCTAATCAATTGAGTATAGGAAATGACATCATCAACCACCCTATATCCTTACAAGCAATACTCCTAACAATTCCCAGAGTTGCCTAAAATTACAATGCTGTAATGCCACTTTGCATCTCATCAACGATATAGTAAACCTACAAACTGTATGCAGCCGTCTAAACCTCCATGATTAAGCATAAAGTCATGATGTTAGGGATGTGGGGTGTGGGTAAAACCAGCCTTGTTCAGCGCTTTGTCAGTCGCATTTACGATGACAGTTATCACTCAACCATCGGCGTTAAGATTGATAAGAAAGTGGTGCATTTTGACAATGAAGACGTCACCCTTTTGCTATGGGATATAGCAGGTGCTGAAGATCAATTCTCCATTCCTATGCGATATCTACATGGGACTTCAGGATACTTAATTGTGATCGACGGTACTCGCAAAGCATCTTTAGACTGTGCGTCTGAACTGATGCAATCGATTAAGCAAAATTTAGGTGAGATTCCCTATATTCCCATCATTAATAAATCTGATTTAGCATGGGAAATCACTCCTGAAGAGGTTACCCAGTATCTTGACCACAAGGGTCCGATCTTTAAGAGCAGTGCCAAAACAGGCGAAAATGTGGAGGCTGCCTTCCTGGCCTTGGCCAAGGCTTTGTAAGACTTTAGCTCAGAGATCAAACACTGTTTCCGCTTGGGCCAGTTCAAATATCAAACCAGATTGCTCGCTTTTGCGGATCAGCGTTTCGTCTATCCAATTGCGCTCCGACCAGTTACGATTCGGATCATGGTGACCAATATAGGTATGTTTGACCTGACATTGAACTGCCATTTCCAAAACATCTTCAATGCAGCTATGGCCCCAATCTTGGCGGGAAACCCCATGATCAGACCCAATCCCCAAATCACCGTCATACTCAACTCGCAAAAATTGGCCATCCCGATACAGCACATCAGCCCCTAGACTGTGGTGGCATAACCGTTCCTCCGCTTCTAAACTAGCGACTTGTAAGGGATGCTGAGAATCTGTTCCCCGACGTCGCTCGTGATCTGTACAAAAGACAAAAACTTTGCCACCTCGCTCAATTCGGTACCCTAAACAGGGACTAGGATGAAAGACTTCAAAGGGCTGCAACGTGGTATCGCCAATCTGAACCCTTTGTTCTAGGTCATGGTACTGACCAGCTAATCGGTCGGCCTCACCCACGGGTGGATCAATACGAAAATCGCGAATTTCACAGGAATGAAATTGGGCCGGCATCAGTTCATAACTCAGGGGCGTTTGTACTCCTTTAAGGCGGAAATCCACTTGATGGGAAAAAATTCCTAAAATCTGATCCAGGGCTTGTAAATATTGGCGGTTAGCATACACATAGATGTGATTACGAGGGTCAAAACAAACTGCAGCTTGATCAAACCCCTCAGTGTGATCATAGTGAGAATGACTACCAAAGATAAAGAGTTGGCGATGGCCCTCTGGAGTAAAGCTATCATCCTGTTCTCCCCATTTCTCTACAATATCCTTGGCACAAACTCGAAACCCACTCCCACAATCGAGAACAATATCAAATCCATCAGCAGTTTCGATGCGGATACAGGTCGTCCATCCTCCATAGGTCCGAGTGGGAGGAATACTGAATCGATCTCGATAGGCAAGGAGTGTTTTTTGGGTGAGAGGACCACCCAGCAGTTCTTCAATGGAAACATGGAGCCGTCCATCCGCACCCACTCGACTTTGGAGATCGGTAAAAACCTGTTTCAGTAATTCAGAATCCGATACTTGATGGTAGGCCACCCTGTCTTGGAAGGAAGGACAAATTGAACCACTCCCTTGCACACCATAAAAGTGAATTCTGAGGTTTTCGATGTCATTCATGAACAGTTCAGAGTTCAGTTTGGAGCTACATTTGCAGCTTCAAAAGCGGTATACGTTCCCCCTCCCTATACCCTTGACAAGGGTTTCGGTATTGGCAATCAGCATAGTCTGATAGGGGCCACCACGACTATTTTTTCTCCTAGACTATCTGTAAATAAGGTTGCTTCAGAGACGTTAACCCCTGCATCTTTGACAAGGGTTTGCATCAGTTTAGAGGTATCGGTTGATTCTACAAAAATCGTGGGGATCTGAGCAATTTTAATTTTATTGACTCAATCCTTTATCCGTCTGGCTGAGGGTTTTTCTTCAGTACTCAGCAACTGCCACTTTAGTGATTTTCCC
>CALDHF010000206.1 GCA_937941595.1 uncultured Acaryochloris sp.
AGTTGATAGCTAAATAGGGCTGCATATTGTTATGGGCTTGGCTACCTCCCACATTAGGAAGGTCAGCCATAGTAACGAGGTTAGTCGCAGCAGATTGATAGGCCAGTCCCCGAGAAGAACGAGCCAGTGCCCGATCTGTTCCGGGTGCTTGAAGCTCAGCAGTGACAATGCTTAATGCTGACAAGATCGAAACCACCTCTCTCCTACCTAGGATCTTTGAATATTAGGTAAGAGAAACTTGCAAAATATTAGGTGAATAAACTTGTCAGCCCGGTAAGGACAGATGTTCCTAATGGGTATCTCGCTTAAACCAATCCAGCCAAGCAGGCCACTTCTGAATAATAACGGCCAATTCTGTATATCCCGTACTGCCTGGATGATAGCCATCCCTAGACTTGAGATCGTTGAGCCAGATATTGGAAGCCGATAGGGGTGTCCAGGTGTCTAAATAAGGGACATCCAGTTCTTGACTGAGAATAGCCAGGTTGTCAGACAGGGCTTTGACTCGTTCATTGTGTGCTGGATCTGCGATCGCAGGCGGTCCTACCATCAAAATTGGATACCGCAACTTCGCCGTCCTAAAAATCCGACGGGCATGTTCCAAAGACAAGGGCAGATCGACCCGGCAGTGATCTTGCTCTTGGAATGTGTCGTTGACCCCAAAACTAAACACAACGCGACCATCAGATCCTGTGGGGCAACGACACAACACTTCTGCCAGCCAGCGGTCTTCGATATCAGCACTTGTATGACCCCGCACTCCCAGGTTATAACCGGTAAAATCATAGCCTCGGCGATACATCGTGGCGCAGATCCGTCCTGTCCATCCCAGACACCCTATATCTCCGACGCCACTCACAAAAGAATCACCCACAAAACAAATGTTTAGATCCTTCACTTCACTTGGCATATCCCCATACCCAATCGTTATCGCTCAGTCATCTCGGCTGGGCATAGAGTGAAAAAGTATTGGAAACAACACCCTATGCACTCAGCCCCATTTACTAGAGCATAAGTCACAGCCCTTTTGTAAATACAAACGTTAGGGAGAGGCAGGCTAACCTACCCCTCCCTAACATTCAGCTTAGAAAGCCATTATTCAATAAGCTGGAGCGCTTAGTACTGACGGAAACCACCGCCACTGCTACCAGGCTTCTGAACAATGAAGCACATGACTTGACATTGTCTGATGTTATCGAATCCAACTACCCGAATATATTGATCGGGGTACTCAGAACGACATTCGCCAACGTCATACAACACATCCTGAACCGTAGTCGCCTTAAACAAAGGCAACTTCCACATGGTCCAATAGCACTCAGTGGGTTCAGAGGTATCGTTAAACTCGATTGCAGCAATATAGCCTTGATCGAGAATATAGGCGATTTGCCGACGAATCTGCTCATCATTGAGCGCTGGCAAGTAAGACAGCGTTTCGTAACGGCGTTCTCTAGGTAAAGTTCTCATGATTATGTCCGTAGTGTTCTAGAAAAAACTGCAAAAAGTCATAAAGGCATCAAGGGCAGAGTTTAATCCGAAGAGTCTTCACTATCTGAACTATCTGATGCAGTTGAGTTATCTGACTCAGCTAGTTCATCTAATTCAGCCAAGGCTTCAGACGGATTTTGGAGCTGCATCTGAGTCATTCGCTCTAGAAGTTGCCGACGGTGTCCAATATTTGCTTGTTGGATACCAGTTGTCACCATCTCTGGTAAAAACTCAACTACTTCTTCGGCAAGATGCTCTCGGACTGTCATTAACCGCAACGCTAACTCTGGCTTTTCTTGCATGAGAGCCTTCAGATAAACCTCACCATCTTGGATGCGGTCCGTTGACGAAAACTCCGTCAACCAAATAGCAACACCAGGATTAGTTTCTTCCAGCTGCTTCACAACCGTCTGAGCTGCCTGATAAGTCAGATAGCTAATCAGCACTTGGGCTGTATATTTAGCAACACGTTTGTGATCCATGCAATCCAGCAATGTAATCCCATAATTGAATAGGATACGGATGCGCTGCGGTGGTGACTGGCTTAATCACGCCCATACAAAATAGGATGATTATCAGCCCCTTCAGCCAATCAAGGACAAAGGCGTCAGCCTCTGCCCCCAACCCAGGTGAATTAGACGGTATCCATTGCCTCGAATTCGAATTTGATCTCTTTCCAGACTTCGCAAGCCACAGCTAGCTCAGGAGACCACTTAGCAGCTTCACGAATAATGTCGCCGCCTTCACGAGTCAAGTCACGGCCTTCGTTACGAGCCTGAACACAAGCTTCAAGCGCAACCCGGTTAGCAGCTGCACCTGGTGCACAACCCCAAGGGTGACCCAAGGTACCACCACCAAACTGGAGGACGGAATCATCTCCAAAGATCTCAACCAAAGCAGGCATGTGCCATACGTGGACACCACCAGAAGCAACAGCCATCACACCAGGCATAGATGCCCAGTCTTGGGTGAAGTAAATACCGCGAGAAGGATCTTTCTCAACGTAGTTCTCACGCAACAGGTCAACAAAACCTAAGGTGATGCCTTTTTCACCTTCCAATTTACCCACAACAGTACCGGTGTGAATATGGTCACCACCAGACATGCGCAGGCACTTTGATAGGGTTCGGAAGTGCATTCCGTGATTCTTCTGACGGTCAATCACAGCGTGCATGGCTCTGTGAATGTGAAGCAGAACGCCGTTATCACGGCACCAGTGCGCCAACGTGGTGTTAGCCGTAAAACCACCCGTGATGAAGTCATGCATGACGATGGGCATTTCAAGCTCTTTGGCGTAATTAGCCCGCTTCAGCATTTCCTCGCAGGTTGCAGCGGTGACGTTGAGGTAGTGACCTTTAATTTCACCCGTTTCTGCTTGGGCTTTATGGATGGCTTCAGCTACGAAGAGGAAGCGATCACGCCAGCGCATGAAAGGCTGAGAGTTAATGTTCTCGTCATCCTTGGTGAAGTCAAGACCACCACGTAGACACTCATACACGGCTCTACCGTAGTTCTTCGCGGATAGACCTAACTTGGGCTTAATGGTGCAACCCAACAAAGGACGACCATACTTATTAATTTTGTCACGCTCAACGGTAATACCGTGGGGAGGACCTTGGAACGTCTTTAGATAGGCAACAGGAATCCGAAGATCTTCCAAACGCAAGGCACGTAGAGCCTTGAAACCAAACACGTTACCCACAAGAGAGGTCAACAAGTTGGTGACCGACCCTTCCTCAAATAGATCGAGAGGATAGGCAATATAGGCGATGTATTGGTTATCTTCGTTAGCGACGGATTCGAGATCGTAGCAACGGCCTTTATATCGATCCAAATCGGTTAACAGGTCAGTCCACACTGTGGTCCATGTACCCGTGGAAGATTCAGCCGCAACTGCAGCACCAGCCTCTTCAGGAGGAACACCAGGTTGAGGTGTCATCCGGAAAGCAGCCAGGATATCTGTATCTTTTGGGGTATAGTCCGGCGTGTAATAAGTCAGCTTATAGTCTTTAACGCCAGCATCATATCCGGCTTTTGACTGAGTTCTAGTTTGTGAATAGGACATGTTGCTCTTGAACAACCTCATCTAAACGTGATAAATCCTGGACAAAACAACTAAGGCTAACTTTTCAGGTAGCCCGAAAAAAAAGTTGCATTTTATCCTGCAAAAATCGCCTAAAGCCAACTCTTCAACAGCAAGCGAATCATTGCTTCCCTTGGATGGCTAATTTTTTTGAGAGGAATACTGAAGAAAGGTCTTTCCAACAGACGTACTCTGGAATTGGCTAAGACTCAATTTACCAGAAATTGCATAAGTTTAAGTTTGTAGGTTTTGAACCTTTTGATAAGTAGACCTTATTCAATATAAATGGTTTAAGCGTATTTGTTCTTCACTAAACTTTATATTTACGAAAGCGTTCACTCTCATTTCCAACTCAGAGATATGATTTCCACAATGTTGTATACCCATCTCTATCTAGAGAGTTCATGCCTGACTTTCAGGGAGATATTAGCTGGCATTAGATTTTTTTGAACGGCCTTACGATCCTTTTCCAGAAAGAATTTAAGAGTATTCAAAACTATTTGAAGCTGGCATCAATTCTCAAAACCTTTACCATCCGGTTGATGACCTGGCTTATACTAAATTAGTTGGCCTTTTGTAAAATTTCCCCAGGTCATTTCGTTACACTTATCACTCACACTCCTGCATGGGTTTTTGGAAAAGCTTATTTGGTGGATCTGATGGAGCATCCTCGCAAACATTAGTTCCTGCCAACGGTTCAATTGGTCCGAGTATCTCAATCACCAACTCTGGTCGCGGAGCCAAATCCACCCAATCAAAAATTACTTTTAGCAAAGATCGCGACATCGATCTGTATGAGCTGGAAGAGCTGTGTGATGCTGTGGGATGGTCGCGTCGGCCCATCCGCAAAGTCAAGAAGGCCCTTAAGTACAGCTTTATTGTGGTTTCAATGTGGGAGAATCGCGGCAGTTATCGCCGCCTCATCGGGTTTTCCCGCGCTACATCTGACCATACGTTCAATGCCACAATTTGGGACGTTGTGGTTCACCCAGATTTTCAAGGACAAGGCTTGGGCAAAGCTTTGATGAAACAAATTATTAAAGAGTTACGCCGTGAGGACATCAGCAATATCACGTTGTTTGCAGATCCCCATGTGGTCAATTTCTACCGAGATTTAGGGTTTATGCCCGATCCAGAAGGGATCAAAGGCATGTTTTGGTATCCCAACTTCAGGTAAATTTCCACGATATTTCCCCTATGGCAACCTATCTGATTACGGGCACCAATAGAGGCATAGGCTTAGAATACTGCCGCCAACTCCAGGAGCGAGGTGATACTGTCATTGCTGTCTGCCGCCACAGCTCATCAGACCTTGATGCGCTGGGCGTTCAGGTAGAAGACAATATTGATATCACTTCAGATGCCTCTATTGCTCAATTGAGCCAACGGCTGATGGGACAGTCTATTGATGTGTTGATTAATAATGCTGCCATTATTGAGCGGATCACTCTAGAGCATCTGGATATTGAGAGCATTCGCCGTCAATTTGAGGTCAATGCTCTGGGGCCGCTGCGATTTACCCATGGCCTATTGCCTCACCTCCAGACAGGGGCCAAGATTGCGTTGATGACCAGTCGGATGGGGTCTATCGGCGATAATACATCGGGGAGTTCTTATGGTTATCGCATGTCCAAGGTCGCTCTTTGCATGGCGGGAAAATCGCTATCCCATGATTTAAAGGCTCGTGGCATTGCCGTGGCGATTCTGCATCCGGGCTTAGTGCAGACTCGCATGACCAACTTTAATGATCGGGGCATTACTCCTGAAACAGCCGTTCAGGGGTTGCTGGCTCGTATCGACGAGTTAAACCTCGACAATACTGGAACGTTTTGGCATGCCAATGGAGAAGTCTTGCCTTGGTAGTCTCTCGGGCATTCTGGTGTGTGACTTTATGGTTCCAGGCTTGCATCTGGCCGCCAAAATTCAACATAAAACTCTGTATTATCTGAGGGCTGGACATCGTGTTCTACGTCTGGCAGCACAATACCGGGCCTCTGTTGATCCAAAATCTCTTCGCTATTAAAGGGATGATGGATACGATATCTCAAGGTGCCGACAACGACGTGGATGATGCCCCAAATGCCTGTTTTGGTGGAGTGACGTTGGCGTAAACCTGGGGGTAGGGTTGTGGCATTGAAGATCGGTGTCTGACGATAGGCGATATATTCGTTGGGTATTGTTTTGCGATCGCACAACACACAGTCCAGCTCTAAGCCAACATGAGCAGTCCGACCTGCTGGAGTCAGCACCCAAGGACGGGGAAAAAAGGGTGGATCATGGCGAGTATGTTGGGCATGACCACAGTCTAAGTCTGCAACCCAATGAGATTCATGATCTTGATGAAAGCCAACAATCTTACGTAACATCGTGTTCTCGAAAATTCACATTAACTCTCTCCACTCCGTCACTCTACGTTTCTAATTTATAATGGGCAATCAAGCCATTTGTTTCACACGGTATGGTTAAAACACCCGCACAACTGATCAGTTTGGCAGGATTTCTTGGACTGCCTGAGACTAAACCAGCGAGTGAGTACATTGATGGCCAAGTTATTCAGAAGCCGATGCCGCAAGGTGAACACAGTACGCTGCAACGAGATCTGATCCGGGCATTGGACGATCAACTTAGCCCGACCAAAATTGCCCGTGCTTATCCAGAGTTACGATGCACATACCCTACGGGAAGCCATCCTGTGGATGTCTATGGTGGGCGCTCTATTGTTTCAGATATTTCTGTCTACCAGTGGGAAAGAATTCCTCGACAACCTAATGGACGGATTGCCAATCGATTTGAGGTCTGTCCCGACTGGTCCATTGAAATCCTTTCGCCCGACCAGAACCACACCAAAGTCACGCGCAATATCTTGCATTGTTTAGAGTATGGGACCGCAATGGGTTGGCTGATTGATGCGGACGAATCTTGTGTCTTTGTCTATCAACCCAATCAAACCCCTAAATTTTTTGACCAACCGCAAGCTTCACTCCCCACACCTAGCTTTGCCATAGGCGTTGAGCTGACTGTAGAGCGGTTATTTAGTTGGTTAATGGTTGAGTAGACTGCAAAATTCCAATAGCCCTTGGCACGCAAGCCCTGAAGAACGCGTTGTCTATTCTAAAAATTGGCGTACGGCTAGCATAAAGGCGTCAGGATTTTCCCAAGGAACGCGATGTCCAGCATTTGCAATGATTTGGTGGGTAAAGGTTGGACAATGTTGGGTGAGCCTTTGGCCAATTTGGCAATACTTGCGGTCTTCTGCTCCTGAAATATACAAAACGGGCATATTTAGCTGCTGTAGATGGGGTAGCAGATTGGCTTGATGTCCTTTGGAAAATGTCTGGAATGCCTCGGCAATTTGGGTACGAGAAAAATCAGCTTCTAACATTGAATAGGTAGGCTTGCGGCCACAAAAAACAGGGAGTGTGTTCCATTCCTGCAACAGATCCTCCCAAGGTTCATGCAGAAATTTATGGCTCCATTGTTGATCTCTGGCGAGACAGGATTCGCGATCCGCAGAATCCAACCCCGGATCAGCACTCACAATAATGGCCCCTTGCCACAAATCAGGTTGCTGCAAAAGGGCATGAAAAGCCAACCGTCCTCCTAAGGAATACCCCAGCAAGAACCGAGACTGAATCGGGTGAGTCTG
>CALDHF010000207.1 GCA_937941595.1 uncultured Acaryochloris sp.
GGCCATGCCCAGAATAGAGCCCATCAACGGGGCAATGATCATGGCTCCAATAATCACGGCAGCACTACCTGCGAGTAGCCCCAATGTGGCAATCAAGCTAGACAATCCCAACATGGCATAGAAGCTGAGAGAAGGAACGGAGCTTTTCCATAAACTTCGATTAACTGCCGCAACGGGTCTGGGCTTTTCGGCAGCCCAACTCCAATCGCCGCTGTTTTGATGCCAAAATTCAGCTACTTCTTTTCGGGCTATGCGGAATCCTCGGCGACCTTTGCGAAAATAGGTGCGTAGCTTCGACGAGAAGTTAGTCATGAATCGACGATCCCTAAGGGGCTTTAGGTTGAGCATAACTCTACAAGAACATGAGCGTCGCTCATGGCGAGGCTGGTAATGGAATTGGTTTCTACCCGCATACTGTTCCTGGAGAGGAAAATGGGTTAATGGGATAGCTGAGCCATGGGGCAGCTATTTGTCGAGGTGATCAGGTTACTACTTTTGCCTGTCCCACTCCATAGGGTCTTGTAGAGCGGTGGCATAACGGGCAGGACGAATCTGGGAGCCAAAACGATTGGTGTACACTTTGGTCAATTCAGCTCCAAAAAAGAAAATTTGAGCTGAGTAATTGACCCATAACAAAATGACAGCCAACGAGCCTGCTGCTCCATAAGTCGAACTGAGACTGTTTTTACTCAAATACAGACTAATCAAAGATTTGCCCAAGGCAAACAATAAGGAAGTGAGGAAAGAACCAATCCAAACATCACTCCATTGGATATTGACATCGGGCAAAATCTTGTAGACCAGGGCCACGATCAGAGTGATGATGCTTAAGGAAAATACCGTATCCAGGATTCGACCGATATAGATCCAATGGCTAGTGTAAGTGCTGGCGCTATCGCCAACGGCCGTTAGACCTGTACTGATCCCTAAGGTGAGAATTAAGATCAGACCGACTCCAAGTACCATCACAAAGGCCAACAGGCGATCGCGCACGAAGCCTTGCCATCCTCGCTCTGGTTTGGGTTGGATACGCCAGATTGTATTGAGAGCGTCTTTGAGGTTGGTAAACAACCCTGTTGCTCCGACAAATAGCAGTACAAGGCTGACTAGGGTCGCCCTAGTTCCAGAGCCTTGCAGTTGGGTTCCCCGAATCATCACCCGAATGATGGCAGCACCATCCGGTCCCATCCAGTCCTGAAATTGATCCATGACTTGTCCCTGGACGGTACTTTGGCCAAAGGCTAGGCTTGCGATCGCAATCACGATCACTAAAACAGGGGCCAGGGAAAAGGCAGTGTAGTAGGCCAAGGCCGCTGCTAACCTGGAGGCTTTATCTCGTTGCCACTCTAATCCGGTCATCTTGAGTAACCAAAATATGTTGTCGACGGACATGCTGGATTCCCTGCGCTAATAATTTCGGTATGAATGGGATACTATTGGCTGTTTACCCAAAACAGTCGCTAAGTCTGACAGCTTCTATAGAGCGCACTAGCTAGCTTGCAAGAAAACGTCCAAAATTTCAGGATGTCGCCAAGTGATCAAGCCTATAATTCCTAAAAGTAAGACCATCCCAATCCCCATAACCCATTGGGTATAGTGCTGTGCTCGCCATTGCTGCCACTGGTACTGGGGTTCTAGCTTCTGAGCCATCAGAGTGGCCGTTGCTGCCAGATTTAGGCCGATCACATTGGTAACAACTAATAGAAGTGCCCCCCGGGCTAAGGTCCATTCACCGGATCCTAAAAGTAGACCGAGAACGACCAACGGCGGTAGTAAGGCGACCGCTACCATCACCCCGACGATGGCGTTTTGATTATCCGTCGTCAACGACAAGGCGCTGGCAATACCGGCTGCGATCGCTAACCCCACATCCAAGGGGCCGACCCTGACTCGGGCCATAATCTCGGGCAGCTCTGGCGGGATGGGAAACACGATTCCCAAGAGTACCGATAGACCTAAAGCCAGACCGATGCTGATGCCCCCAATCTTGAGAGACCGCTTGGCCAAGATAAAATCGCCTAAAACAGCAGCCACGGCCACCCCCAAGATGGGTGAGAGCAACGGGGCTAAAACCATCGCGCCAATGATAATGGCTTCACTACTTTTTAAGAGTCCAATCGCGGCAATGAGGGTGGACAAAACCACCATACCCAACTGAGACCTAGAGATTTGCAGGGGTTGGGCAACCTTGGCATAAATTTCCTCTCGACTGAGTCGCCCATCCGTTGGGTGGCAAGGAGACTCTATGTCTGGCATCGGCCATACCGTTTCTATGGGCAAGATGAGTACTTTGGGGTTACCCAGTGCTGGCAGGTGCTCCCGTAATCGATTGAGAACCGCTTCCACTTGAGTTGTCTGCAAGGTGATGCGGATGCTTGTCTGTTGAGATCCTGAGCTTTGCCAGACGTCTAAGCAAGAAAAATCCTCGAACAAAGCTAAGACTTGATCCTGTTGTATGTTCGAGGTATCAATTTCCAGCAATCGCAGGTTCATATCAAGGCGCTCAAATTGAATTGGGAACGTTTCTGTAACTTAATACACTGAGAATCTACGGAGTTTGGGTTTATACCCTCCAGACCAACTCGATATAAAAGTTCTAGGTAGCATTATGCTACCTAGAACTTAGAGGCACAGATATAAAATTGTTCTATTAAGTTAGCCACATCTGTTAGTCGATGGCTCGCTTAATATCATCTTTGATATTTTCGACGGTATGCTGAACCTCGGCTTCAGACTGCTTGGCTCGTCCTTCTTCACGGTCTTGAGGATTGCCAGTGAGGTCACCCATCACCTCTTGGCCTTTGCCTTCCAAATTCTTAACCGTGGCGTTAATTCTATCTTCAATACTCATGGTGGAACTCCTTAATTATCAGTGGTTTTGGAGATGTCCTTAATCTATCAACCAGCCTACTGACTCGACCTCTACCAGTCGATGGGTTGGTGGGTATTCCTAAAGGAAGATATCGGGTTTGAGAGACTCTCATCTCTACTACTAGTATCTTCTTTTCAACCAGTACTGAACGAAGATGCTTCTATTATCTCTACAATCTAAACATGGCATAATTTAGGCACTACGCTATGAGGACTAGTCACGTTCTAACTCCAAACCGATAGAGGTATATCAGCAATGGCATCAAGCACACCCACGAAAGGGCAGCTAGAACGTTCTCTTTCCCAGAAAGTGCAGGCGTTGTATCGTGATGAATTAGGTCAGCAACCTAGCAAAGTCAGCTGCCAGCTTTGCGGCATGAAATTTATCATTATTTTGGAAGATTCCTTGACCCAGCCGGAGCAAATTTTGGCTCAAGGAGGACAAGAGGACTTACTGGAAGAGGTGCGAACAAATCTTGATGATTTTATGAAGCCGCAGCTAAAAGGTCTGGTGGAGGAGGTCTCAGGCGTAAATGTGACAGACTTACTCAGTGATGTCACCTTGGAGTCAGGACTAACAGGCATTATCGCTGTGTTAGAAGAGCTGCCAGCCGTACGCACTTCCACCCCATCCTAAAGATGGAATGAGTCAGCGCAGATGCCTATGCCCCAACAGGTAAGTTTAAAGGTTCAACTAACTGGGACTGAGGCAATAGGTATTTGTAAATCAGGGACTCTAGCTTATCAATCAAATAGGGTTTGCAAAGATAGTCGCAACAGCCAGCCTGCAACAACTGTTGTTTTGTTTCCGGAGTTGCCAAGCCTGTCACTGCGATAACCATAGTAGATTGAGCCTGAGGAATTTGCCTTAGATGCTGAAGCACGTCAAATCCACTCAAGTGAGGCATAACAATATCGAGAAGAATGAGATCTGGCACAGTATCTTTAACCATTGCCAGTCCAGTTTGTCCGTCTCTAGTCATCAAAACGTCACACCCCAGACTGCTGACCAAGTGATACAGCAACAGGAGATTATCTTGATCATCTTCAATCACCAAGACTAGAGGGCGTCGCTTCCGCAGAGAAAAACCTCCTGTAGAAGGACCAATATCTTGAATATGGGTAAATGAAGGAAATTTCATATGCTCCACCAGGGCAAGTAGCGAGAATGACAGTCTCCTAATCAAAGGAGAACGAAGCATTCCAGTAGTGGCCAGAAGGCACTGAGGGTGGATTGGTTCGTCTTAAGCTTTGCTGGGTAAATGCCCTTTGTCCAAACATATGTTGGCTGAATGAAGAAAGGGGAGCTCAAGCTAGCAAAGCCACAGCTTGATTACTTGCAATTGTAAAGTAATTATAAAATTTTGGGAATGTCTCTTTGCAAATATTGGTGCAACTTACCCGTTCGCAACATTCACTGACGATGAATCTTTACGGTTAACCGTAAGGATTCGTGGCGGTTTAGAGAGCGTTGAGGAGAGATGTAACTGAGTCCTCGGTTACAGGGGGGATTTTGGCTTGCGATCGCACCTTCGCATCACCCCCCTAAAAAAACAACCATGAGTCCTCTCTAGGAAGACCCATGGCTGTAATCGACACTCCCAAAGGAAACAGAGTGTATCGATTAGACGGCTAGAATGCCTCCACCTACCGCTGCCCCAGCAGAAATTAAAGCGGTAAAGAACAGCCACCAAGAGGCTAGGGCTGCTGCTTTACAAGTGGCTTCATATTGCTGCTGTGCTTGTAGCTGCAAGTCGTTGATTCGGCCTTGTAACTGCTGTTCTAGGCGCTGGGCTCGTCTGAGGACACTATCGCGGGCGGATTCAACTTGATCGATAATTCGATTCACATCTGCCTCAGAGACATCATCGCGGGAACTCAGAACAGCGACTAAGGTATTGCGATCAAACCGGGATAGTCGGTCTTGGAGAGCGCTGAAGCCAGCTTGAGGATCATCAAACAATTGGCGGACATCCCGCTTGACCCCTTCATATTCCAGTTCAGGGCGATCTAATGAGTTGAGGTAGTCACGGACCTTGGCCAGAATTTGGTCAATGGTAGCCGCAACTTTCAGTTGAATCTGCTGGATCCGATTCGCAATTTGGTCGCGAACAGCTAGAACCTGATCAACCGTCTTTTGCGCTTCTGCTTCTGACATATCCTCTCTTTGAGCGAGGAGGGCGACCAAAGTGGAGCGATCCACCTGGGCCAATCGATCGTT
>CALDHF010000208.1 GCA_937941595.1 uncultured Acaryochloris sp.
GGCGGTAATTTTGCCATCGGTGAAGTTATAGACGGGTTGAGTAATAGCAGCCGTCGTCATGGGAAATCCCGCCACGAAAACGGGTAAACCCTCGCTCGCCGTTTGAGAGTTGGCGAGGGAGCCGACGCTGTAGGTGCGATCGCTTTGGAAGGTGACGACGGCTAGATCAATATCCTTCAAGGGACGCACCTGAACGGCCCGATGCTGTTGCTGATCGTCTGTGGTAATGCGATAGGGGCTATCGGTGGCAGCCACAACATGAGCTGCGGTTAAGAGGGTATAGGTGTTACCTTGGCGCTTGATAATCACCCCCGATCCTTCAGTGATGCCATTCCCCAAGCTAACCGTGACCTGCTTAGTTCGTTTAGCAATATCCCCGGTGGCCCGCGCGACTGGAGATGGCCTTATCGGTCTGTCGGTCTGGGGCAAGGCAATGGGCTGTGCTTTTGTTTTACAAGCATCGGGATAGAATGCGGCGATGGACCCCGTTGATACGCCTTCAGGGATTGGAACAACGGGACTACCGGGGCCTTGGAGCGGCAGGCCCAGTTTTTTGGTGACGACTTGACCTTCGACGCGAACCCCATAGCCAATACTGACATTGTGACCAATTCTGACGGTGGCAGGTTGGGGCTCAGGAGGATTAACCCCTGGGAAGGGTGACAGACCTATGGGGTGTGGTGCTGTGGTGGTGTGATGGTCTCCGACCGACCTTTGGTCATCGCAGTTTCCCGTTACGGTCTGGGCATGACTGGAAGATGTGGATACCAAGAGCACTGGCAGACCCAGTACGTTGAGATTGAACAGTAGTAACCCCCACATTGCACGTCGATGTTGCTTCATACCCCTCTCACCGGCTCTATAAGGCCATCATAGCCTCCCAATTGATGAACGTCTTGTAGACACACCTCGTCTGTGTGGATTTTCTAGAGGGGATGGCATGGTTTCAAAACAGAAGATTTTGGGTTACACCTCCACAGCAAAATCATTGGATCAGGTCATTTTGCACCTGAGAGTGCTACCTGCTTTTGAACCGAGCCCTTGGCATTTAAGGATCTGAGATCACTTATTCCAGAAGAGGTCCAATGGCTTCAGGCAAGGGCCATAAACGTTGCTTTCTCAGCAATTCTCAGCGAATCCTCAATTTAATTTATGTAGATCTCAGGCGTAGATCAAATCCTTCTCAAATTAGGCTGGCATGGTTAGAAATAAGTTCACTTGCACCTTACAGGGAAAGAATTATGAAACGTTTTGTCTTGGGAACAGCTTCTGCCTTACTGCTTGCGACTAGTTTTGTTCAGCCTGGCCAAGCCGTGGTGAACACGGTTCAAGAGAGCACTGGCGAGCAATCTACTTTAGTAGCCACGAAAGACGTTGTCTCATCTGGCAATTTCGTAACAGTTAAGAAGCAGTCAACTGGGTCCGCACAAATTATCAGTAAGGATGGCAAGCGCTATTTGGAATTAAGTTCTGACTTCAGTACTGGCAAAGGCCCTGATGTCAAAGTCGTCCTATACCGTGACAGCTCTACTCCAGAATCTATTGAGGAGGGCTCTTATCTGTCCCTCGCTCTCTTGGAGCAGTTCAACGGTAAACAGCTGTTCGCTATCCCTGATGACGTCAATCTGGATGAGTATGGATCTGTCGCTATCTGGTGTAAGCAGTTCAATGTCACGTTTGGGTATGCCCCCCTCAAATAAACTGGCCCTGGGGCAACAACTTGAATCAACAGCAAAGGTGTAAGGCTGAGGGGAGGGATGTGCCCGAACCAAAGCCCTATAAAAATACCCTCCCAATTGGTGGAGGGTACTGTGTCAGAAGAAGGACTCTAACCAACGGCATCTTTAAAACCGCTGGATTGCACTAAACGATGGCTTAATATCTATTTTTTGACCAATTCTCCCCGAACTTGGCGTCCATTCTCTTTTAAGGTTTCCAGCCAAGCATCGGCATCATCCAGCTTATAGCCTGGGAACTGGATGGTAACGCTTTGATCGGTGACGGTCCGCACGGTCATATGGATATCTCCTAGAAAGTAGGTCAAAAATTCCAAAAGTGATTCTCTCACGTCTTTTTGGCATTAACTGGGTTAACGAACCTTAGAGAAAAATAATTCTACATTTCTTTGAGCATTGCAAAATATTGCAACATCTCTCTGGGATAACCACACCGCTGTTACGAGGCAAGATTTAGACCTAACAGTTCAATGAACTGTTGCTCAGACAATTGCGGAATGCTATATTTTTCAGCTTTTTGCAGCTTATTGCCAGGGTCTTGACCCACCACCACATAGCTCGTTTTGGAACTGGGATGGGTATTAATGGTTCCCCCTGCTTCCTGAATAACCGTTCTTATTTGTTCATAACTTAGCTGGGCTAGTTTCCCGGTAATTACAAAACTTTGTCCTGAGAGGGGAAGCGCCGAATTGGCTTCAGGCTCTGGGGTCTGGGAGGCTGTAGGAGCTTTCGGGGCATCCGGTTGCTGGAGCTGGTTTTCGAGCTGATTTTTATCTTGGGTGAGTTGCTCGACCTGTTGTTCAAAGAAGGAGACCACTTCTTTAGCCATTTTCATGGCTTTTTCTAGCTCTGTTTTGTCTCGTTTGAGGGTCTTTACTTGGGTTTCTAGGGTGGTAATTTGCTGGTCAGCTTCTTGTAGAGCTTCGACAAATTGCTCTGGTAGCGCTTCACTGTTCAAGTCAGGCATGTCAGCAGTCTGTTGCTTTAAGGTCTGGACTTGCTGTTGCAGGGTCGCTAGTTCGTTGGTAGCGGCTTCATATTTTTGCTGAAGCTGCTGGTGGGATGCTTCCATGGCCTGGACGCGCTGTTCAAACTCAGCAGATTGAGTCCCTTGGAGATCGGCTAATTGCTGTTCCAGGGTATGCGTTTGAGTCTGTAAGGTCGTAATTGTTTGCTGTGCTTGGCTGAGCTCAGTCTGCAACTGCTGTCGAGCTTGGGTGAGGTCTGTGATTTCGGTGGTTAGGGGTTCGGTGTCTATTTGAGTTTGCTTGAGGGTGGCTTCTAGCTGATTTTTTTGATGTTCGAGGGTTTGGACTTGAGCCGTTAGGGGTTCGAGGGTTGAGAGCTGGGTAGTCAGATTTTGAATAGTGGCTTCTGACGTTTTAAGGGTTTGGGATTTGCGATCGCATTCCTCTCCCACCTGCATCAATTCCTCTCTCACCTGCATCAATTCCTGTTCTAACTCTGACTGATCCGCAGCCTTATCCAGAGAGGCTTGTAAGGCTTGTCTCTCCTCCGTAAGCTCCCGCAGTTGTTGTTCCAAGACTGCGTTTTTAGATTGCGATACCAACAATGATTCACGCAGCGGTATCGGTATCATCTCAGCCTCTTTAAGGGCCGTTGCCACATCAGCTTTTTCCTGTTCTAGCGTTAGACATTGCTGCCTAGCCGTTGTCAATTCTTGCTGACGAGCTGCCAACTCTTGCTGGAGCCGATGGGATTCTTGGCGATCCGTCTCCAGCTGCTGTTCAAGTTGCAGCACTTGAGATTTAGCAGTTTGCAAAGCCGCATCTTGGGTATGTTGCTGTTGTTCTAGATCCGTAATTTGCTGATTTAGAGGGTGGATTTGATTCTGACTGGCGACCAGTTGTCCAGTGAGCACATGACGCTCTTGCTGAAGAGTTTGCAGTTGAGTTTCCAGAGTTGCAATAGTCTCTAACCGATCTGCGGCCATCGCCACCAAGCCAGGTTGTTCTTTCGCTAGAACCTGATGTTGTTGTTCGAGATTAGCAATCTGCTGGCGCAAAGTCGAGATCAACTCATGGGCCTCCGAAAGATCTACTGAGAGCCTTTGGTTGGTAGCTGTGATCTCCTCTAGATATGCAACTTGGGCCGGATCAGACGTTTGCACTTGGGCTAGGGTCTGCTCCAATTCTTGGATTTGCTGACGCAGGGTCATAACCAGGTCTTGAGACACCGTCAAATCTTGCTGTAGCTGTTCTTGGGCAGCAGTGAATTCAGCAATTTGGGCTGTCTGCACAGGATCAGGGGCTTGAGCGATTGCTAAAGCATCTTCCAATTGCTGATTCTGCTCAGCTAAGGCTTGGAGTTTCTGCTGTTGATCCGCCGTGACAGATTGGGTCTCTTGGAGCGTCGCCGCTAAAGCCTCTTTCGCTTGAATCAGCTCTTGCAGTTCCTGTTGTTGGACCTGATAAGCAGTTTGGGTCTGTTGCAAAGTTTGTTCAAGCTCTCGTAATGCTAGGGTCTGCTCGCCCTGCTTGTTGGTTTGACTGAGCTGATTTTGATGGACCTCTGTCAGAGTGACCACTTGCCCTTGCAACGCCTTAATCTGAGCATGGGCATCTTCAAGATCCGCAGCCAGCTCAGTATCAAGGTCTGCATCTTGAGTTTCTAAGGCTACTAATGACGTTTGGGCCGACTCATAATCATTGGCAAGCTGTTGCTGTGTATCCCTAGCCGTCGAGAGCTGTGCTTGTAAGGCCTCAATCTCTTGTTTTTGCTCACCCACAAGCACGGTGAGATCCTGATGCTCTTGGGTCAGAGTCGTGATTTCACCTGGAGTATGAGTTGAGTCTTGCACCTGTGCCATCCATTGCTCGCGCTCTTGCAAAAGCTGTTGATGGTCTTGGCTCAAGTTAGCAAGCTCTTGCACCTTTTCCGCATGAGTCCTAGTCAACTGGGCATGACTATCTGTGAGATTTTGAACTTGTAGAGTAAGGGCTGACTTCTCCGTCTGCACAGCCTCTAATTCAGTTGCCGAAAGTTTTTGAGCAGTCGTTAAGCTTGCAAGTTGTTCGTTTAAGGTAGCGTTCTGAGCCGCCAGATCGTCTTGCTGGACCTCTTGGTGGGACTTCAGAGTCGCAAGCTGCTGAATCGTTTCTTTGTGAGTCCTAGTTAACTGGGCATGAGTATCTGTGAGATTTTGAATCTGCAAAGTGAGAGTTGACGTCTCCGTCTGGGCAGCCTCTAATTCAGTTTCCAGAGATTGTTTAGACAGGGTTAGGCTTGCAAGTTGTTCCTTCAGAGTAGTGATCTCAGTCGCCAGATTTTCCTGCTGAATATTGCGTTGAAACTGCTGTTGCAGCCGTGCTTCCAGCTCTTGCTGGGTCGAAGTCAGAGTGGCTACTTGTTGTGCTGATGTTTCTAAGGCTGCCTGAGATTGCGTGTATTTGGCCTGGACTTGCTGATGGTCTTGCCCCAAGTCACGGAGCTGCTGTTGCAACCGACTATTAGTTTGGCGCAGATTCGTTACGGCAGTTTCGGCTGTGGCTAAGTTAGCGACTATTGGCTGCTGTTGTTTAGTGAGGGTCTCGACTTCTAGCTGTAATCCCCGCATTTTAGATTGGACTTGGCGGAGGTCAACTTCAGCTTGGTTTTTGGCAGTTGTCAAAGCTGTTAAGTCAGTTTCTACAACTTGTTGCTCAGCCAATGCCGTAGACAGTTGTTGGCATTGGGCTGTTTGGGCGTCTAGTTCTGTTTGTAAGGTGGCCCGGTTCCGTTGTTGAGATTGCCGTTCTTGCTCCCATGCGTGCTCCTGTCTCTGGAGCAGCTCTTGCTGATGAGTCAAGTCTTGCCCCCGCGCATCCAAAGCTTCTTCAGCCGCAGACAAATCTAATTTCAACGTCTGGTTCTCAGCAGTTAAAGTTTGCAATTGCTCTTGCTGACGACTTTGGTCCGCCGTCAGAGACCGTTGCTGCTGTGCATAATTTGCTTCGAGTTGATGCTTATGTTGACGTTGACGACGGGCGTCAACGGCTACTACACCTAGCAAAAAAGTGGCTACAAATTCGATAACCACACGGACATCAAGTAAATTGGACAATTCAGACATGGACTTGTCTTAGACCTTCATAAATATGACGACAATAAGGACACCTGCCCCCTCTTCTATCCTGACGCTCTCTGCTGCGAAATGCTAGAAGATCAGATCATATAAGCAGGGTGTAGCTGAGCCACTTAAATATCGTCTAGGGCCGCAAGTGCCTTGTCTACTAAGTTAAGCCCTTGAGTCACAACAGCCTGACGCCATTTAAGATGGCTGGGAGCATTGGCTTCAAGGAGGAGGGATTTCGCCCATCAGGACGTGGGGGTATCTGGCTGGTCCTACCAATGAGCCTGATTTTCTGCACGGAATGCCTTGAGAATAGGTACAAGTGGATAGGTTCCAAATTCCACCGTGGCAAATCGATAATCGCACTCACTTAGCATGAGAACAAAGGGATCGTGAGCAGTGGGTGCATGTCGGGGATTTACAAAAAGGGTCGAGCTGGGCATAGGCATCTGTACTGCCCTGGAAGGATTGTTCCGACAGCAAAAAATTTCGATTCAGATCAATATTGTCTTCGTTACAGCAACGGTTCCAGGCAAATCCATAGGGGTTAAGGGCATGAATCAATACCAGAGAAACCTCTGTGGGCAAAGTCAGCCTGGGCAGTACCTCCGTTAGAGTGGCTTATTGAATGGCCGATCCGCAATATCCTTCTACACCATGTAAGCCACTGGAGAGTATCGGTGCTGTCTGTGGAGATTTTGACCTATAGCGGGCTTGATACTCAAAGATTGCCCTTGAAGGCCGAAAGCTTAGATGGGATAAGGGTCTAAAACACAGTTTAGGGATTGGGCCGCTTGCCGGAAGCGATCGCGAGCTTGCCAATAGTTCAGAAGAAAACACCAAAGTTTTTTGTTTGAGTAGAGAGAAAATGATTTAGAACTTCGATGACGTGAGTGTAACGGCTTAAGAAAAACGCTGTCTTCATATTCTTGATTTTTGAAATAGAGAACAATTCGAAACTCAACACCTAAAAAGCTCAACACACTAACTATGTAGGCTGCAAGACACTGCGAGTATATCTAACATCAGTTATAAAAAATATTACTCGGTATATATTTTTTTAGTAAAAAAATAGCTGTAAAATATTTAATACTTTAGTGAATATTGCGTAACACCCCAGGCATATAAATTTAGACCTGCCTCTTTTCTTTGTTACTAGGCCTATGGAAACAACTAAGTTTGACCCTTACCAGTTGCTCACTGAGTTATCAAGTTCTCAAGCCAGTGGTGTTCTCAAAGCCAGTAATGGCAGATCCGTTTGGCATATCTATTTGAAAGATGGAGAATTGCAATATGTAGATTGCTCTGTCCAAACTCTTGCCCAGCTGAGCTATTTTCTTTGTCGTCAGGGATTAGAGCAATGCTTCAATGCCCTTAAGGAGATGCCACCTGTCACGAAGACAGAAGAGGCTAGCATAGCTACTCAAGCTCAAGGACTGATTCAACGTTCGATGCTGTGGTTGCAAGAGCAGCAGATTCTGGATGAAATTCAGTCGAGACAAATTGTTGAGAATATTACCCAGGATTCCCTAGAAACCTTTTTGTGGTTGAGGCAAGCCCAAGCAGGTTGGGGAAATGGTACAGCGTCTCCAGAGTGGGTAACCACAGTATTAGGAGAAATACCATTGTTGGAGTTAGTAGATACTGTCCGATTTCTGCGGCAGCGTCTGAAAGGTTGGCAAAATTGCTGTGCTGATATTTGGTCTCCCTATCAGCGCCCTTATCTTTTAGATTTTCAACATATTAGCAAACCTGTTGCCAACGGCAAACTATCGATAGAAGCCCTGACGAAACTAGCCCACCTGATGAGTCGAGGCTTTAGTATCCGCCAGCTCTCTGTATTGCTTAAACAAGATGAGCTGCACATTGCCCAACTGTTGGGTCCCTATGTGGAGCAAAATATAATTTATCTGCGAAATCCTCAACCCCCCTTTGATCATCTGCCTCGGATTCCGGCTGTCCGCAAAATATCTACAATATCCCGAGCTGCCCAAGCAGCGCAGACTTCGAATCGGATCTTCAAAATTGTCTGTATCGATGATAGTCCTACGATCTTGAGTGAGATAGAGCGCTTCTTAGGGAATACCCGTTACGAGGTCACCACGGTAGATGATCCGATCCAAGCGTCTTCTGTGATCTTTCGGATTCAACCCGATCTGATTTTGCTCGATATTACAATGCCCCAGATCAATGGCTATCGTCTGTGTAGTCTGCTCCGCAGTAGTTCGGTATTTGATGAGACTCCCATCATCATGGTGACAGGGAATACGGGGCTAATTGACAAAGCCCGTGCCAAATTGGCAGGAGCCACAGATTACTTCACTAAACCCTTTACTCAGAAAGGATTAACAGACATCGTGGAAAAGTATCTGACTCAACTCAGTCCAGCTTAGCGCTTTTGGCAAACCTCAATCCTTTTGGTTAGGGCGGTATGTTTCTCCCAATCCTAATGGTTAAAATTTTCCCTTTTAATTCACTGTTAAATTTTCCGTTTACCACCCATCACCTAGCCATTCAAGGACATACCATGAGCAGCAAAATCCTAGTCGTTGATGACCTTCAGTCCGAACTTGACTTACTCTGCCAATACCTGACGGAAGAGGGATACACCATTGTCACCGCGATGAATGGAGCCGAAGCGCTGGAGAAAGTGAGCCAAAATAAGCCAGATGCCATTGTCACAGACTGGATGATGCCGAAAATGGGGGGCTTAGATCTAGCCCGCAAACTGCGCAAGAATCCTGAGACGGCTGATATTCCTGTGGTAGCCTGCACTGCAAAGGATCGGGATGTGGATCGGATGTGGGCAGCCAAGCAAGGAGTAGAAGCCTATGTCACCAAGCCCTGCACTAAGCAAGAACTCGTCAGTGCCCTCAGAGCGGCAATGAAATAAATGACTAGCCAACAACCTTCTGCTTCTAGTACTTCTCTATCCAGACTACAAGAGCTATTGCCGCGGTTATTTCAGGCAACGCAATTGCCAGGACAACCCTATCTACGTTTTCTGATCACGGAAGGTATGGCCGCTTTGATGTCTATGGAGTATGTTCATGAGTCTTTGATGGTCCCCTCTGAGCAGATTACCGCCTTGCCCAATATGGCTAGATCAGTGCTGGGCTTGATGAGTTCCCGCGATCAAATCTTCTGCCTCGTTAATCTTGCACAGCTTTTGGGATATCCCTCCACAGCAGACACTCAGAGGCAATACCGTGTCATTGTTGCGCGCGTCCCTCAATCTAAATATCAAGTTGCGATAGAGGGTGATGCTTTATTGGGTTTGGCCGTACCCCAAATCCAAGGGGTCGCACGCTTCACTGATGATCAACTGCAAGGACCAACAGCCCTCTGTCCATCGAATTTGAAACCCTACGTTATTGGCACTTGGCAGCAGGACAATCGACCTGAGTCATACATCTTGAACCCTGAAGCTTTAGCGCAAGCTCCCATCCTTTATCCTGCTGTGGAGTAATTAACGGACTCTTTCTAACCAGACATTTGCTCCTAAGCGCCCTACTCCTAATAAATTCAGCAACTTAAGACTATGACTACTCGAAAAGATTTTACGCTCACTGATGGTATTGCTGCTAACAGTAATGCTGTGCCTGTAGACACACAGACTAGAGGAGAAGAAAGAGACAGCCCAGTAGAGACAAAACCCACAACAGCTCCATCTTTGCGCCGACGACTATTGACAACAGTTTTGCCGATTACCCTCATCCCCCTATCTATTATCGGTGTGTTTGGTTTTCTCCAAACTGAGGCTCAGCTTAAACAGAGGCAGAACCAACAGTTGGAAGAAGTCGGCTTGTTAAGCTCTAGTACCACAACTGTTGTCATCAACAACCACTTAGAATTTCATGGGTTGATCGAAAATAATCCCCTGGTGCTAAATGCCCTCAAAGCAGGATCGAAGCAGGTGCAAGATCAGGGGCTTGCTCAGCAACCCATTGCTGCGGTCGAGCAGAAATTTGCTGGCACCAAACTCTTAAAGCCCAATGCTGCACTGAATGCCTATCTAAAGCAGGCCGCTACCAAGTCAGGCTTGGCCGAAATTGTGTTAACAGAGCGCAATGGCTTTAATGTTGGCTATAACCAAATCACCACTGATTTTGTCCAAAATGATGAGGACTGGTGGCAGAAAACGAAGGAGTCTAGAGACCACATCGGCGTACCTGAGTTTGATAAATCTGCCAATGCGTGGGTCATTGGACTCACTCGACAGATTCGGGATGATGCGGGAGAAATGATTGGTGTCATGAAAATCGGACTCCCGCTTTCAGAGATGAACGAGATCGTTCGCAACGTAGTTTCACCAATTCTTACTGAGACAGAAATAGTCCAAGTCATTAGTGCAGAGACAGAGAGTCCACTGCTTGAGACTATTGCATTGCCCGAGAACAAGACAGAGATTAAGGAGATTATGGGTGGTGAAGATATTCTGGCTGCTGCCAGAATCTTAACTTCCCACGATCATGGGTCGGGTGGACATATCGGTCATGATCATGAAGAACATACTGGTGAACATGCCGATGAAGAACATGAAGGTGAAATTAAAGCCCAAAGTCAAGATGGGGACGACCTCCAAGAGGTGCGAACACAGCTCGACAAGATTTCAGGAATCCAAGATCTAACCTTGGTTGAGAAGGAATCAAGCGGTACTTTCGTGCTCTTAGCAGAGTTTACTTACAAAGATCGGTTCTATAATTTATCGCTGGTTCCAAATACAGAGATAGTGATGGCTTCATCTGTTTCCACTAGTGAAGTAGCTGCCACTGCCAGTAGCCAATCGCTTCAATTTTTAGCTGCTGGTTTCATCCTGACAGCATTACTAGTCGCCACGCTGTATTGGTTGGCGCAAACACTCTCCAACCCCTTGACCAATCTCTCTGGTGTTGCCACTGAAGCCGCAGACGGAAACTTGAATGTTCGAGCTGATGTAGCTGGAACCCGTGAAACCCGAACGTTAGCCCGCACCTTCAACTCCTTAGTGTCGGAAGTCCAAAGCCTCTTGACCCAGGCAGAGCTATCCGCCACAGAGCAGAAGGACTCCCGTGACAAACTGGAAATGGATATTTACCAACTCCTTGACGAAGTAGGCGAAGCCACGGATGGTGACTTGACCGTACGGGCCAGCTTGACCTCCATGGAAATGAGCACCGTTGCTGACTTGTTCAACGCCATTATTGACAACCTCAATGATATTGCTGGACAAGTTAAAGCATCCTCTGTGAAGGTAAGTTCTTCCCTAGATGAAAACGGACACGAAATTAAGACCCTTGCTGAACAGGCTATCCAAGAAACCCAACAGGCCCGCAGCACCCTAGACTCCATTGAAAAAATGTCCGTTTCTATTGAGGATGTGGCCACGAATGCTGGTCGAGCCGCTGTAATTTCAGACGAAGCCTATGTCACGGTGCAAGAAGGCAGTATGGCCATGGATCAAACGGTGGACAGTATTCTCAGTCTGCGAAATACAGTGGGTGAAACCTCCAAGAAAATTAAGCGGCTCGGTGAATCTTCCCAAAAGATTTCCCAGGTGGTGTCTTTGATTGAAGAAATTGCTCTCAAAACTAACCTTCTCGCCATTAACGCTAGTGTTGAAGCCAGTCGTGCTGGTGAGCAAGGGCAAGGCTTTACCGTGGTTGCTGAACAAGTGGGTGCTTTGGCGGAACAGTCTGCGGCTGCGACCAAAGAAATTGCCAGAATTGTGGCCGGAATTCAGGCAGAAACCAAGGAAGTTACTGAGGCGATGGAAATTGGTACGACTCAGGTGGTTGACAGTTCTCGCTTGGTGGAAACTACAAAGGGCAAGCTGACTCAGGTGTTAACCCGTTCCCAAGAAATTAACGACCTCATGCGGTCCATTTCTGATGCCACCGTTAACCAAACTGAAACCTCTAAAGCAGTGACTTCCCTGATGGCGCAAATGGCGGAACTGGCGGAACAACGGGCCACCTCTTCTACCCAAATGGCCCAATCCATGGAAGACACAGCTGCCGTTGCCCAAAAGCTGGAAGCTACCGTTGCTCAGTTTAAGGTCGAGGAAGAAAGCTGACTCACCCCAACAGAAGGGTAGATCACACCTTTACTCCTCCTGGTCGGATTGATCTCAATACTCCGATACCCTCATCGACATTAGCGGCGGAATATCGCCTGAATACCATGGATAAAGAGCAACAAGTTCAGTTCAAATTTCTCGACGAAGCTGACGATTGTTACGACACAATCGAAAGCGTCTTGCTGGGTTTGGCGACCCATGTCGCTGACCCCGCACAGCTTGATGAAGCTCTCCGGGCCTCTCACTCAGTCAAAGGGGGAGCTGCGATGATGGGGCTTGGCGATCTCAGTAGAGTTGCCCACCGGCTCGAAGACTTCTTCAAGATTTTGCGGGTTCATCACACCTCTAAAACTGTTGAGACTGAAGTGGAAACTTTGTTGCTACAAGGTCTGGATTGTCTGCGACAGGTTGGCAACCGATATAAACAAGGTGTAGAGATCGATCCAGACTGGTTGACCCAACACATTTATCCTGTTTTTGATCAGCTGCAAACACATTTAGGAGACGTCACTGACGCCGACGAAAATGCCCTTCTCAATGCCGACGAAGAAGGCATGGATCCGGCTCTACTTATGTTTGAAGATGGGGTCGAAGTGGTTCTCGATCGGATAGAAGGTCATTCTGAAACCCTACCCACCCCTCAGTTGGCAACAGAATTGGCAATGACAGCAGAGGAATTGGTTGCCTTTGGCCATATGGCCAGTTTGGATGCTTTTATTCAGCTCTGCCAATCGATTCAGGGACTGGCGACGCAAGTGGTTCCTGACCAAATCCCTGAACTCTTCGCCCTTGCTCTGAAAACTTGGCGACGATCCCATGCATTGGTGCTGCGTCGTAGCTTTGATAAGCTGCCTGATCAGCTTCCAGATTTTACGCCTAGGGTCGCTCCCAGTCCTGCAGATGACTTTGCGAGTGCCTTGGACTTGGTAGATTTGTCAGCACTGCCAGCAGACCTGGGCAATTTAGAATTGCCAGTGGAGTCTTCCCTAGAGGAATTCTCCCTCAACGATCTGGCCCTAGGAAATTTAGCCGATGCCCCAGCAGGAGAACTACCTAGCCCCGAGATGCTAGAAGCCGAACCCTTAGAAGAGGTTTCTCTTAACGATCCCGCCATCGTTGATCTAGCCGATGCCTTAGCAGGAGAGTTACCTATTCCCAACTCTGTTGAAGAAACGACTGCAGATGACTTTTTCAATGCTGCTTCCCTATTCGATTTTCAAGACGCAGCGGAACTAGTGGATCTCCAGCAAGCCTTTGAAGTTGAACCTGACCCAGTGGTTCCTCTAGAAATTTCTATAGACTCAGCGGCCCCTTTATCGCCAGACACACCTTTAACGATGGAGAATGCCGCTCAAATTCTAGAACAAACGACAGCCTCACAACAGGCTGCTGCCCCAGTCAAACCCTTGAGCAGCAAAACCGTGCGCGTTCCAGTGGAACAACTGGAACAATTTAACGCCCTGTTCGGGAAATTGATTCTCGAACGTAACACGGTCAATTTACGTTTTGAGCAATTGCAAACGTTTACCCAATTAATGCGGCGGCGGATTCGACAGTTGGAAACTTCCAATGCTCAATTACAACAATGGTATGACCGAGCCTCAATGGAAGGTATTGTCCCAACCGAAGGAGCTGCCTCCCCTCATCCAATTCCATCTGAGCAGGAGAAAAAGCCATCTTCCGGTCGATTTGATGCCCTAGAGATGGACCGATATACTGACTTGCATCTGATTGCTCAGGAGCAAATCGAAACGATTGTTCAGCTCCAAGAGGTGGACGCAGACATTAACTTGACCCTCCAGGATATGAGCCAAGCGGTTCGGGATATTAATCAAACCACGCGCTCCTTACAGACCAACGTTACCCGCACCCAGATGGTGGCTTTTAAAGAAATCGTTAAACGGTTTCCGCGAGTGATTCGGGACCTGAGTGTGCAGTTTAAAAAACCCGTGAACTTGGTGATGGAAGGGGAAGCAACCTTAATTGACCGAGCTGTTATAGAACTTCTAGGGGATGCCCTCAACCACCTCCTGAGGAATGCTTTTGACCATGGGATTGGTAGTCAAGAACGCCGGATCTCGATTGGGAAGGTTCCTGAAGGTACTATTACCATCAAGGCCCGCAACCGGGGTGCCCAGACGGTGATCACCCTCAGTGATGATGGGGCTGGGATTCGTTTTGATAAGGTGCGCGATCGCTTGCAAGAGATGGGTCTATCTGAGGCAGAAGTCTCACAAATGTCTGAGGAAGATTTACTCGACTGTATTTTTGAACCCGGTTTTAGTACGGTCGAAGAGGTCACTGAAATTTCTGGGCGAGGTGTGGGCATGGATGTGGTCCGGACCAACCTTCGCGATATCCGAGGCGATATCCAGATACATACGGAACGGAATGTAGGAACCACTTTCACGATTTCGGTCCCCTACACTCTCTCTATCTTGCGAGTCATGTTGCTAGAGCATTCTGGCTTGATCTTTGCTGTCCCAGGAGATAGCATCCGCGAACTCTTGCGCTTAGACGCTGACCAAATTCAAAGCATCGAAGAATCTCAACGTTTTACCTGGAAAGATACATCCATTCCCGCGATTAACTTGGCCAAGCATTGGACGTTCAATCGAACGCGTAAATTCTCTGAGATGCTAGGGACCCCCGTTATTAACCGGCCCACGGTTCTAGTGATCGGAGAAGATGACAATATGGGTGGCTTGGAGATTGAGCGTTTTTGGGGTGAACAAGAAGTCACGATTCGCAACATCGCTAGTCCTTTACCCATGCCCCCTGGATTTGCCAGCTCCACAGTTTTAGGGGATGGCCGTGTGGTCCCCATTATTGATCCGCTGCCTGTTCTGAAGTGGTGTCTAGAGCGAGAACAGTCAGGCATGGAAATCACACCCACCGAACCTAAATCTCAAATCTATTCAGGCAATACCATCTTGGTGGTGGATGATTCTGTGAATGTTCGTCGCTTCTTGGCCATGATTCTAGAAAAGGCAGGGTATCAAGTTGAACAAGCTAGGGATGGCCAAAAAGCCGTTGACAAGCTGGAAAGTGGCCTAGCCGTGCAGGCCGTGGTCTGTGACATCGAAATGCCCAGACTCGATGGTTATGGCCTGTTAGAAGAGATCAAAGGTCAATCCCAATTTGAAGATTTGCCCATTGTGATGTTGACGTCTCGCAGTCATGAAAAGCATCGAAAAATGGCGATGAATCTGGGGGCCTCTGCCTACTTCTCTAAACCCTTTAACGAGCAGGAACTGCTAGATACCTTAGCTAAATTCGTAGCCGAGAAAGCTCCAGAAACAGTGGGTTAGGCTAAACATCACTTCATATCAGATCTTTATAGTTGCCCACGATCAAAAGCCCCTCAAAGTGAGGCTTTTAGCTAATTCTATAATGGGCGTTTAACCGGGTTTAATATTAGATATTTTTCAAGGTCTGGCAAACAACTCGTAAACCATAGGAGTTTTGTAAGGAATTAGGAAACGAGCGATACCGAAATGCAGCTCGGCAGGCATGGGGGCCGTCATACCAAGATCCACCTCGTCTAACTCGACGTGTTTTCATATCGTCTTTATTGACCCATGCAGTTCCATCTGTGGGAGCGCCGTTATAACTGTTGTGCCAGTGGTCTAGGCACCATTCCCACACTTCGCCATGCATGTCATAAAGACCAAAGGCATTGGCGACAAATTGCCCTACGGGGGTGGTGGCCTTTCTAAAGGTGCCCCGTGGCCCCTGACCATAGGTGTAGCTGCCATCGTAGTTGGCTAAATCTGTGGTTAGGGTGGCTCCTACAAAAAAGGGGGTGCTGGTCCCGGCGCGGGCGGCATATTCCCATTCGGCTTCGCTGGGTAGACGGTAGTCCTGGCCTGTCAGCTCAGAGAGTTTTTGGCAAAATTCGGTTGCGGCTTGCCAGCTCACTTGTTCAACAGGATGATTAGCCCCCTGAAATTTAGCAGGATTTTTTCCCATGATTGTCTGCCATTGGGCTTGAGTAATGGGGTATTTGCCCATAAAGAAGGAAGGCACGGTCACGGCATGTTGGGGTCCTTCATTGGCTTGCCGACTGGCTTCAGAGGCAGGTGACCCCATACTGAACTGCCCCCCTGGGATATAGACCATATCTAAGGTCGCTGTTTTCTGGAGATCTTGGCGGTAATATTGGGCCGATTGGCGACTGCGGTTTTGCACTTGGCCTTGGGCGTTAACCCCAACCACTTCAAAGGCAAATCGGGATAACCCTGGAATCGTTTCAGCTTCGGGTTGAGGTTCCTCAGGAGTAGGTTCTTCAGAAGTCTTTTGGGAAGAGGGTTCTTCAGGCGGCTTCTCAGCCCGGGGCTGATACTTATTGTCAAGGCCAAAGGTAGCAATAGCAGTAGTGATGGGAATCCCTAGATTGAGGCCATCCTTGATCCGAATCTCCTTTAAGCGCTGTCCAGCTGCCCGCCCGTGAATCCCAATCAGACGACCTTCGCGATCGAGAACGGGGCCTCCACTCATGCCCGCTTTGGTCACGGCGGTGTAGGAAAAACCATAGCCATCTTCAAATTGGCCAACGGAAGCGACTTCCCCCCGAGTCAGGGTAATCGTGGAGACCGAAATAGCCTGGTCGGCTAAGGGATATCCCCCCACATAAATGTCATCTAAAATACCCAAGTCTTTAAACTTACCAATGTCAGTGACCCGATAAGAGTTGTCGCTGGTGAAGGTTGCGATCGCAATATCTGCTTTAGCACCTACCTGCATCATTTGAGTCGCCAATAGGTGGGTTTCACCATCGTAAGTTTCGACGTAGGCTTCTTCGCCAGGGTTGGAATTTTTGATCACATGAGCGGCAGTCAGAACCGTATAGATGTTGTCGTTTCGCTTAATCAACACCCCTGATCCAGGCGGACCTTGAGTGGTAATCCGCACGGTAATGCGGCGGGCAATCTGACGAATATCTTTGACGGACTTAGCCAAGGACAACTGCGAAGATGCCAGACTTAAAACGGCAGTTCCCCCGAACCATAAAAACTGGCGACGCTTGATTCCCATGCCTATTGGATATGACCTCTTGTTTTTACCTTTATGTCTACTGTATCTGGTCCATCTGGGAATGTCTCGGGTGAGGCTGCCCTGAACGAAGCAGACCTGGTATGGTTTGTCTTAGCAAGGTTGTGGGAGCAACAGAAATGACAGAAGCCACAAATGTATTGGGAGGTCCCTTACAAATCTGCTGCACCTCACCAATGACTGGATTCTATCGGGACGGCAAGTGTAATACTGGGGCAGGAGATATGGGGGCCCATATTGTCTGTGCTCAAGTCACCGCAGAGTTTTTAGCCTATACCAAGGATCAAGGGAATGACTTGAGTAGCCCCGCCCCGGTCTATGGCTTCCCAGGACTCAAACCTGGAGATTGTTGGTGCTTATGTGCATCCCGTTGGCAGCAAGCCCTAGAGGCAGGGGTGGCCCCACTAGTCAAACTAGCTGCGACTCATGTGATGGCCCTTGAACATGTCTCCCTGGATGATCTGAAGCAATATGCTGTTGATCTGACCTAAGCTTGGCTGAGCACCACCATTCCATCGATTTCTATCTCGCTAGATATCTCAACCATTATCCCTTGAGGAGGATGACCACTCACGAGATATTGGTTATCGTATTGCAGCCTCTTGTCTGGCATTGGATTCGACTGCTTTAGATTTATTCCTACTATGTCTCACTTGTTTCGACAGTTTGCCCGACGGATTTCTAAAGTCTGGCGACAACAGATCAGTCCCCGTTTTTCAGGATTGTTGCCTCTGATGGGGGTATTAGGATTTGTCGTTGCCACAATAGCTCTAGGGATTTTTGTGGCGATCGCAGATGTCATCCTAAAGAAACAAACCCTAGCGTTTGATACTCAAATATTACTGGCCATCCGGCAGATCCATACTCCCCTTCTTGATCGGTTGATGGTGTTTATCACTTTTTTGGGAGAACCTTGGGTGCTGATGCTTCTAACTATTGTGCTAGGGTTGGCCTTAATTTTCCAAAAACACCGACTGGAAGCATTGACTTTATTAGTTTCGAGTAGTGGTGCCCTGGGACTCAACATCTGGTTGAAAGAAATTTTTACCCGCAGTCGGCCTGCCCTATGGGAGCAAATTTTAGATGTGAAATTCTATAGCTTCCCAAGTGGCCATGCCATGGTGTCTCTGGTAGTGTACGCGGTATTGGCCTATGGTTTGGCATTGAGATTCCGGCACCAGCAGGCGATCATAGTTTTAGGGAGCATCGCCTTAATTGCTGCCATCGGCTTTAGTCGGCTCTATATCGGGGTTCACTGGCCAACAGATGTGATCGGTGGCTATGCCGCTGGATTAGCTTGGGCGATTACCTCCTTGTTGGGGTTTGAAGTGACACGGCTTTACCGTGCCAGACGGCAGACTAAGCTCAGGTCTTAGTCAGCAAATCCAAGGAATGTTGAAAGGGAAACCTGCACAATTCCGTTGTTGACATCTCGGCCATACCTTTACAAATGCCACATCTTTTCTGAGCATAGATAAGGATGTAAACCCTGAAGGGAGTCTTAATTCTGTGGAACGAACATTTTTGGCTGTAAAGCCAGACGGTGTCCAGCGAGGTCTAGTGGGGGAAATTATCAGCCGATATGAAGCCAAAGGGTTTACGCTGGTGGGTCTCAAACTCATGGTCGTTAGCCGCGCGTTAGCTGAGCAACATTATGGCGAGCATAAAGAAAAGCCTTTCTTTAGTGGTTTAGTCGATTTCATTACCTCTGGCCCCGTAGTCGCCATGGTATGGGAAGGCAAAGGCGTCGTGGCTGCTGCCCGCAAAGTGATTGGCGCGACTAATCCCCTTAATTCCGAACCCGGGACCATTCGGGGTGATTTTGGCATCGATATTGGCCGCAATATTATTCATGGCTCCGATGCTGTGGAAACAGCCCAAAAAGAAATCAGTCTTTGGTTCAAGCCAGAGGAGCTGGCCGACTGGTCTCCAACCTTAACCTCTTGGATTTACGAATAATTGGTCCTGTCCCTCATCTCTACTCAGGGATGAGGGTTAGATCTAGCTCATGAGAAAAATAGTGGTGTTTGAATGGCAACCCTTGCAGATGTTTTAATCCGCCTATTTAAAGCCCATGATATCCCCTGTGCTGTTGTCGAGGGTTGGGTGTTGCCTTATGGTCAAGCTCCTGGTATTCGGTGTATTTGGCATCCTCCCAAGAAAGCAGGGGCGGGCTGCTTGGATGTAGAAATCTTATTAGCCGATGGCAGGCTGCTGATCGATCGCTGCGCGGGTTTGGGGGAAGACAATAACGCCATTGCGGATGGAGTCCAAAATTTTGTTTTAGGATCCTTTCCCGTCTTGTTAGCCAGCTTGTATGGGAAAAATGATCCAGAGCAAGTCACGACTCAACGCTGGTCCTTAGCCGGTAGTGACTGGACAGTCTATATCGGCAACTTTTCTCGACGTGCCTCCGAGGGCATTGATATTCCCGTCCCGAAGTCAGCCTTTACTTCGATCCAATCTGCCATTGAAAAATCCTCAGTTTCTGCAGACTTGCACTGGTTTCGAACCTTTTATTGTCATATCAGTGCCCAGCAAGTCTTTGAAGCCCTGATGGACAACAAGCCTTGGCCTGAGGGTGAAACCGCCCTCAAAGACATTCCCTGGGAGAAATGTGATGGCTATTATAGTGTTCGCAATTTCCTGGTTTTGTCTAAAAATAGTTCCAGCATAGATGCAGAAAGTACACCATAGCGTCTGTTTGGATTCCAAACCATCCCAGTAATATGAGATTTTTGAGATGGGTTCCCAAACGACGGATGAAGGAACCCCTGACAGTTCGGATCATACAAAGGATCGGTCTGGGGTTGATGGGGCTAATGGCTGTCTGTGTGGTGCAGGGCATTCATATTCTGCAAACGCCTCTGACTGAGACAGCCCCATTGTTAGGAGCCTCTGCGATCGCAACGCAAAATATCGAGGGTCAAGAGCAACTTGTGGTATTCTCTCAGACTCTGAACCGGGTCCAAATTTTCGATGCCAACGGTACTTTTCAGGCCAGCATTGCCACCCCCAAACTCAAAACAACCTTAGAGCTTTGTGGTGGGGGTGATCATCCCATTCTTCTAACAACCGCTTACGTCCGGCTGTACTACTTTGAATTGAGAGAGAGAACCTTTATTCCCGTCAAGGACAAAAGATTTCCCGAATTTTGTCGAACGTCAAAGCCGCAAACTAGCGTTGTGGGCCAACAGCATAGATATTCTTTGAGAGATTGGCCCCAGCGGATCATGCTTCGTCCTATCGGGCAACAGGCTGAGCATGTTCTCATTCCTGGTAGCTGGTGGATCACGTTCTCAGGCTCCTTACCCTTTATCTTGGGCTACGGCATCGCAGCAGCTAGCTTAATTTTAATTGGACAATTGATGCTCTCAACTTGCAACAAGACTCAACGCTGAGATCAGCTCCCCCAGCGTCTGAAGAGAACAAGTATGAAAAATACCAAAGCACTCATCTTAAGTTGGGATGAGTGCTTTAGGTCTGATAACAGAAAAGACATACTGCTGACAGAGTCTACTTCCTAGCCCTTAATGATCACCTGTAAACCTGCGGGATCAGCAGGATTACCATACAGTTCTACCCCTCTATTGTTCGCAGCTAAATGGCGGACAATTTTGTAGATGGTTTCAATATGGTCAACAGCATCGACCTTCTCAGCAAGGCTATGGATGGGTAACGGGGTTAGGGTACTTCTGAGAACTTGAACCACCCGATTTTGGAGTGCGATTGTATCCGTTGCGGCCTTCTTACCTGCCTCTACGCCCGGTTGATGATAGGCGTTGACATTAATCAAAGAGGCATATAAACCCACGGCTCGCTCATACAAGGCAATCAACGCCCCAACCTGTTTAGGCGTCACTTCTGGAAGGGTGACGGTAATGGAGTCGCGACGTTTTTCGTAGAGAGCAGAACGGGTCCCGATCAGGAAGCCAGACAGATAGTCACCGGAGGTCACACCCGGCTCTACTTCAAAGCGGGCGCTGTCTCGATCCTTTAAGACTTCAATAAAGGTAAGGAAGAAATTGGGGATGCCTTCCCGCAGCTCTTGCACATAGGCATGTTGATCCGTGGAGCCTTTGTTGCCATACACGGCAATCCCTTGATGCACGATCTTGTTATCCAGATCTTTTTCCTTGCCCAAGGACTCCATAACCAGCTGTTGGAGATAGCGGCTAAACAGCATCAGACTGTCTTTATAGGGCAGAATGACCATATCTTTTTTGCCTTCCCCTTCTCCCGAATAGTACCAAGACAGAGCCAGCAAGGCGGCAGGATTGGTTTGAAGGTCATGAATTCGGGTGGCCTCGTCCATGGCTTTGGCACCCGCCAACATTTCGCGGATGGCAATGCCCTGCAACGATGCCGGGACCAGACCAACAGCGGAAAGCTCTGAGGTGCGTCCTCCCACCCAGTCATGCATGGGCAGCATGGCGAGCCAGCCTTCCGCTTCTGCTGTTTGAGCCAGTTTGCTGCCGTAGCCCGTGACGGCAATGGCCTGCTGTGGAAAATCTAGGCCCAGGTTCTTAAAGCGGTTTTTCACCTCTAACATGCCATTTCGGGTTTCGGGGGTGCCCCCTGACTTGGAAATGGTGACCACAAGGGTAGTGTCTAATCGATCCTGGACCGTGTCCAGAATATAGTCTATGCCGGCTGGATCGGTATTATCGATAAAGTGCATCTCTAGGGCAGGATGGAGAACCGCCAATGCCTGGGAGACAAACTGCGGTCCTAAAGAAGAGCCGCCAATGCCAATGGAAATTACATCTGTAAACCGGGGGGCATTGGCAGGTTTGATGCGGCCCGCATGGACATCGGCAGCAAAGGCTTCTATCTTTTCGAGGGTGGTGACAATCTCTCTTTTGAGTTCGGGCGTCGGCGCTAAATCAGAATCTCGAAGCCAGTAGTGGCCCACCATTCGATTCTCATCCGGGTTTGCGATCGCACCTGCCTCCAGGGCATCCATTTCTTTGAATGCTTTTTGAAACTTAGGCTGCAAGCGTTCAACGAAAGCATCATCAAAACTCATACGGCTGATGTCTACATAGATACCGAGCTGCTCATGGTAATAAAGCCAGTCTTGATAGCGTTGCCAAAGGGCTGCTGCATCCATATATCGTTCCTGAGTGCAATGGGTTATTGATGATTCAACCATAACGTGAGGCTCAAAAAGGTGACCAAATATTCGGATGGACTTTAGTATTCCCAATCACGGAGAATATCCCCTAGCCTGATAAAATCCTGAAGACGTTGATTCAGGCCGCTGCGCTTTCGCACTTCAGCCGTTCTATGGAAATTGGTTATTTCGTCTCTCTGGCTCTCTTTACCACCATTTATGCCTTATTTAGTTTGGGACTAAATTTGCAATGGGGGTATACCGGACTCATTAACTTTGGTCATATTGCCTTTATGGCTATTGGTGCCTACACCACCATTGCCTTAACCCTCCCCGGGTTTATCAAAGAGATGCCTCAGCGGCTGGTTGATCAATATCCTGGGCTACAAAACCAGGAGTGGCTCTATGGTGGCCTCCAGTTTTTGGGTAGAGTGCTGCCCGAACAAATCCCCATCTTCATAGCGGTCCTGATTGGTGCGGGCTTGGCTGCTCTCCTAGGACTGTTTATTGGCACAACAACCCTGCGACTCCGAGAAGACTATTTATCCATCGTTACGATTGGGGTCTCGGAAGTGATTCGGTTGATCGCCGTCAATGAAGAATGGCTCACCCGCGGCCCCCGGGGCATGTTTAACTATCCTTTACCCTTGGAAAAGCTGGAGCCCAACCTCTTAGTCAAAGGGGGCATGATCGCTTCCTTGGTCGTTGTCTTGGCATTGATTATGTGGCGGTTGTGGCAATGGCTAATCCGTCAGCCCCAGGGCGATCAGCGTCCACAGGCATCAAGGTTGCTCTTTGGGCTGTATCTGGTCTGTGTCGCCGGGGTGGCGACGTGCTGGTGGTTTTCGTTTTCCCTGACTCTGACGGTAACGCTACCTTCATTTCTCCAAACCATCGTATTGATGATCTTGCGGTTAGCCATGGTAGTGCCCTTGGCAATTTGTGGCGTTTTGCTCGTGTACGCAGTGTTGCCACGGCCTCTGCAACAATGGCGTGTTCAGGCCCTCAGTACCCACATCAGTCTGCTGACCGTCACGATGGTGATGGGATTGATCATGATGTTTTTCGGCGCTCACATCATGGCCATCAATGACTACTCCTTCAAAGCGGGGCTGTTGTGGCTGTTAATCTTGACCATCGCTGTGATTTTCTGGCAGATGGAACGTTGGGTAACGTCTCCCTGGGGGCGAGTATTGACGTCCATTCGAGAAGATGAAGAAGTGGCTAAAGCCCTCGGGAAGGATGTGTTTCGCTATAAACTGCAGTCCTTTATGTTGGGCGGTGCGATCGCAGGGATTGCTGGCTCTTTTTATGCCTGGCAGTTAACCTTTATCAATCCCGATGGATTTATTCCCCTCCTCACCTTTCAGGCTTGGATCATCGTCGTGGCCGGAGGGGCAGGAAACAATGTGGGGACGCTTTTAGGTGCGGCCATTTTTTGGGCCTACAATGAGGTGACTCGGTTTGAGCTACCCAATATCTTGCCCCTGGATGATGCCCGGTTAGGAGCGCTGCGCGTGATGGTGATTGGGCTGATGTTAATTGTGTTAATGATGTGGCGGCCCCAAGGCATTTTGGGCAAGAAGGAGGAACTCACCCTTGGACGATAGGCTTCAGCCCATTAGTGGCACCCCCCAAGTTCAGCCAGAGATGCCGTTGCTGACTGCTCAAGGCGTTTCCAAAGCCTTCGGTGGTATCCAGGCGGTTAATAATGCTGAAATCCATGTACCCACCGGAAAAATCGTCGGTTTGATTGGTCCCAACGGTGCAGGCAAAACCACCCTATTTAATTTGCTCTGCAACTTTATTGCGCCGGATAGCGGTCGGATTATCTTTGATGGCAAACCTATCGAGAAGTTGCCTCCCCACGAAATTGCCCTCCAGGGGATGATTCGCACGTTTCAAGTGGCCCGCGTCCTCTCCCGAATGTCTGTTTTGGAGAATATGCTGCTAGCTGCTCCCCAACAGACGGGAGAAAAGTTGCACAATACGTTTTTTCAAGCCCATATCATTCGCAAGGAAGAAAAGCGGCTTAAAGAGAAAGCTCAGGTAATTTTGGAATCCGTGGGGCTGGCGCCCAAAATTAATGACTATGCGGGTGCCTTGTCGGGGGGGCAACGCAAGCTGTTAGAAATGGCGCGCGGGCTAATGGCCGATCCTAAATTGATGCTTTTAGATGAACCAGCGGCGGGGGTGAATCCTACCCTGATCCAGCAAATTTGTGAGCATGTTCGAGAATGGAACCGAGACGGTATCACCTTTTTGATTATTGAGCACAATATGGATGTGATTATGTCCTTGTGCGATCGCGTTTGGGTATTGGCAGAAGGTCAAAATCTTGCTGTCGGTACACCCGCTGAGATTCAGTCCAATAAAGAAGTTCTGAAAGCTTATCTCGGCCAGTAGTTTCTAGCACCATCTTCTCATTGATGGTTTAGCTGTGAAATCAAGCCGTTAAGTGATGAGTCCATTGACTTGACCTAAAGTTGAAGATCAGACTTGATGGATTACTGGGTTGCAGGTGCACAACATGATGGATAGTGAAACCGCTAGTGTTAGATGAGTTCAAAACCGAAGTTGCGGACTTTTACGATCGCAGGAGCCAGAGCTATGACAAGGGTACATGGCATGCTCAGATTTGTGATCGCTTGCTTGACTATTCGCGGATTAGTGCTGGACAGACTGTTTTAGATATCGGTACAGGGACTGGTTATCTTGCGATCGCATCTGCCCGACGAGTTGGCGATCAGGGGCATGTGACTGGCGTAGACATTTCTCCAGGGATGTTGCAGCAAGCACAGCGCAAGATTCAGCGGTTCGGACTGAGCAATGTAGTGGTTCAACGGGCTGATGCCGAGGACCTGGATTATCCCAGCCATCACTTTGACGCGATTC
>CALDHF010000209.1 GCA_937941595.1 uncultured Acaryochloris sp.
TACTCGCCCATCACCAAGACAACCTCCCCCACGAACTCCACGATATTGCTAGCATCCCTGAACAAGCTCGTCATCTTCTGGCTACAAGCTGTGAACTGGATATAGGTCCCAGCCAATTTTTGCAATGGTACGCTGTGCGCCTGGAAAAATAGACACACGGCGGTGGAGTAGATTCAACTGGCTCCTAGTAAGTAGTCATTACAAGCGTTAAAGCTTACTGACGGTACCCCGTTGAGCCCGATGCATGGCTCTCAAAACAGCTGCTGGATCCACCAGTTTGCCTTGGTATTTCAGCGTCCAATGCAGGTGCGGTCCTGTTGTCCGACCTGTCATGCCAATGCGGCCAATGCGCTGTCCTGCGCGCACAGTTTGCCCTTGACGAATTCGCAGACCGCCATCTACGGTATAACGTCCCCGGCTGTCTTTGCCAACATATCCTTTCATGTGGCAATAAACATGGACCCAGGACCCGGACTGAACCCGAACAGAAGTGCCGCAGGCGGTGTTATCGGAAACACTAATGACTTTTCCAGACCACCAACTGCGGATGTAGCTACCATTAGGAGCCGCAAAATCAAGACCGGTATGAAATTCTGTGGAGTATCCGCCTGTAGGGGATGAGCGATACCCAAAGGGAGATGTATATCCCTGAAAGTTCTCTACGGGGAAAGAGCCATTACGCCAAATAGATGTTCCCACCGCCACTTGGGGAGGCTGATTCCCGATGGCCCGCTGACCCGTGACAGGAGCCGAACTTAAGCTTAATAGACTTGCACTAACAATAGATAACCAGCGGTTGCGTCTCATTGCGGAACTCCTATCTGTATGACCCCAATTTGCCCAACCGGCAATGGCGCAGTAATAAATGACAACAATATGGAAAACATGAATTCTCTTATAGCGTTATGCTTAGTATCTGTCAATACTTCGCTACCAAAAGCCCGACTCTAAATGACGGATCATACTTATTGGTGTCGTCAAGGTAATGAGAGCAGATACCAACCCTAAATTGATGACTAAGATCTAATCATCACGGTTCCTGAAAGATTCGTCTCTGCATTGATAACATCAATCAGCACCCACCCTTCAAAAATTGTGCCATCAGCAACCCCAATTATCCCTGCTGATTAATGGCCAGGATTATCCGCTACCTCACTCCTTGAAGGGTGTGAAGGAAAACCTGGACAAGGTTAGACTGAAGCAATGGTAAAGACTGTCAGCACACCTCAATATTCTCGACTACGTAAGCTTCTCCAATATCTTCGCCCCCATTGGCGGAATGTGGGACTTGGTATTTTGGCACTTTTTGTTGTCAACAGTCTGGGAACTTACTTGCCACTCATCATTCGCAACGCCATCGATGAGTTAGAAGTCGCCTTTGATTTTAGTGCCATCCTCCCTTCCGTCTTACTCGTTGCTGGATTAGCCTCGTTGATGTGGTGCATCCGCATGACCTCACGGATTTTGTTATTTGGGGTCGGGCGTCGGGTGGAATTTGATCTCAAACAAAATATATTTGAACATCTGCTGTCGTTGGAACCCTCTTATTTTTCAACCAATACCGCTGGCGACATCATTAATCGGTCCACGAGCGATGTAGACAATATTCGCCGATTGGTCGGTTTTGCAGTTCTCAGCCTCGCCAATACGCTATTTGCTTACGTCTTGCGCTTGCCCGTCATGTTGGCCATTGATCCAATGCTGAGTCTAGCGGCCATCGCCGTTTATCCTCTGATTATGATCTTGGTGCAAGTCTTTAGCCATCGCTTACGCACTGAGCAGTTAGCGGTACAACAGTCCCTCTCCAATCTGAGTGAGCTGGTTCAGGAGGATATGAGCGGTATTTCTTTAATTAAGATTTATGCCCAGGAACCCAACGAACAAGCAGAGTTTCAAACCCTGAATCAATCCTTATTAGATGCCAATCTGGCCTTAGCCAAAACGCGGAATACCCTCTTCCCTATTTTAGGCGGCATGGCCAGCATTAGTCTATTGGTGCTTTTAGCCTTAGGCAGCCGCGCTATCCCTGCCGGCAGAATCAGTGTAGGGGATTTTGTAGCCCTACTCTTCTATGTCGAACAACTCATCTTCCCCACGGCTCTATTAGGCTTCACAATTACAGCCTATCAACGGGGCGAAGTCAGTATTGATCGCATCGAGTCCATTCTAGGCGTGGTCCCTCAGATCCAAAGTTCAGAGCAAGACACGCCCCTAGATAAACATCAAGTGCGGGGAACATTAAGTGCCAAGGGTCTGACCTATCACTATCCAGGGGCTGCCCATCCTGCCCTAAAGCAGGTGAATTTTCATATCCAGCCTGGAGAAACAGTGGCGATTGTTGGTCCCGTTGGGTCTGGAAAATCGACGCTTGCTAACGCTATTCCCCGACTCCTAGATGTCTCGGCGGGGCAACTGTTTGTAGATGGACATGACATCACGGAGGTCTATTTGCGTGATTTGAGAGCCGCCATCGCCTATGTCCCCCAAGATAGTTTCTTATTTAGCACCAGTCTAAAAAACAATATTCGCTATGGAAATCCCCTGAGTGATGCGTCAGACGTTGAATATGTGGCCAAACAAGCACAAATTCATGATGAGGTCTTAAATTTTCCCCAGCGCTATAAGACCATTGTGGGGGAACGGGGGATTACCTTGTCTGGAGGCCAGCGCCAGCGAACTGCTCTTTCACGAGCGTTATTAGTAGACGCCCCCATTCTGATTTTGGATGACGCCCTGTCCAGCGTTGATAACCAAACTGCTACAGAGATTCTCAACAACTTGTCTAGTGGCGCACAGCGCAAAACAGTTTTGTTTATTTCCCACCAACTGTCTGCGGCTGCGATCGCAGACCAAATCTTAGTCATGGATCAAGGAGAGATTGTACAAACGGGCACCCATGCGGATCTAGTAAAAGTTTCTGGCCTTTACCAAACCCTATGGAATCAGCAGAAACTAGAAGCACAGCTAAGCTAGGTCTGCGAGTGTCTCAGCACAACCTACCCAATCCAGTCTCTGGCTATCCCTTCACCAAACTTCGTCAGTCAACAACCTGTAATGACATGAGCTAGGCATAGCCTCTGTTTAAATTATCCTGGTGATACAGAGGCATCAGAGTTCAGTTGAATTAACTGTTTCAGCAGCTTGATGGGGAACGATCTTGCCACCTGTGGATACGGCGCCACTGTCCCGTCAGGACTGATCACATAATGAGCCCCATTCTCAAAGACGCTATCAACAACAACCCCTGCTTTATAAGCTAAGGGATACCATCGTTCATAGTATCTATCTCTAAGAACCAGGGTATCTTGAGCATTTACTTTATAGGCCTTGCCCACATAGCCAGTGGTGTCATAAAAGATTTGATGAATATGCTGATCTAGCTCAACCTCATCACGAATTTGGGGCCGATAAAAGGCCTTGATTTCCTCTTCTATCTCCAGCTCTTGCAAGCGATTATGTAGGTCTTGTTTATTCTCAGAAAAATACGCGTCCCGCGCTGGATCATCCTGTAAAAATTTAATAATGATGGCGACAGGAACACCCTGGATCGTCAAGGATGGTCCTATCAAGATGGCGATCAGGACAGTAAGCGTGATTACTCCTGCACCTACCTTCAGCAGAGTCGAACGTTTGGGTCTCGTAGCCATACCCCTTAGTCTAACGATTTAGACTGAAGTTGTTAGTATCAAATAAAGACACCGTATGGTCAAGGGCTGCTGATAATACGCCTTTATTCGCGATATCCGAGCCTCATCAGTTGACTATTGGAAATTGACGATCCGAGCAAAGCCATCTCCAGTTAAGCTGGCACCCCCCACTAGCGCACCATCAATTTCCGGTTGGGCCATGATTTCATCTACATTGTCTGGCTTGACGGAACCACCATATTGAATAGTGACATCAGGATTCGTTAACTGAGAGCGAATTAGACCAATAACCCGATTAGCTTCATTACTCGCACAGACATCTCCTGTACCAATGGCCCAAATCGGTTCATAGGCGATGATCAAACGGTTTTGATCAACCCCTACTAAGCCTTTTTCCAACTGGTGGGAAATGACGGCTTCCGTTTCATTGGCATCCCGTTGCTGCTTAGATTCACCCACACAGAGAATGGGGGTTAAGCGATGATTCTGAGCTGCTTTCAAGCGCCGATTGACGGTAGCATCGGTTTCACCAAAGTACTGGCGGCGCTCGCTATGGCCGATGACGACATACCGAACCCCAGTTTCCAACAACATGGGACCTGAGATTTCACCCGTATAAGCACCCGAATCTTCCCAGTGCATATTTTGGGCGCCCACCTGCACTCGGCTACCGTGCAAGTTTTTTGAGAGCGCCGTTAGGGTCGTAAAGGGCGCACATAGGATCACATCTCGATCTTCAGGGGTATTCTCTAGCAGCGGTAGAAATGCTTTCAAAAACTCTAGGGCTTCTGCCTGAGTTTTGTGCATTTTCCAGTTACCTGCAATTGCAATTTTTCGCACGGTATTGTTATCTAATATTTTAGTTAAAGTTAATGCACTATTAAGTGTAAGGTCTCAGGTGACGCATTGCTAGGATTCAAGACTTCAATGTCTTACAGATGCAAAGTCATAAACCACTGCATTCGGCGGGTGTTCAAGTCCAATCTATCAGAACATTCACAACTATCAGCCCCCATACCCTTAGCAATAACTGGGATATCTAGAGCTATCAATGATAGCTCTGCCGGCAGAATAGTACCTTCAAGACCAGCCGTGCCCGCGCCCTCAGATATTTACTATTCTCAAAAGCAATGCTGAAGTTGTATCGTTTCTTACCGAATAGAGCAGCCAAATTCGTTACTGTGCTGTCACTACTGTAATCCAGGCTACATATTTATGCGGTTAGAGCAACTGCAAGCTTTTTTATCGGTTGCCCAAACGGGGAGCTTTCAGCAAGCCGCCAAAAAGTGTGGAGTGACCCAATCAACCGTCAGTCGACAAATTCAAGGTCTAGAGGCGGAATTAGGACTCCCGGTTCTCCATCGGGGCGCTCAAAGCAAGCTGACCCTAGCTGGAGATCAACTCTTACCCCATGTCCGCAAGATTTTGACGGAATGGCAAGAGGCCACCCGAGAAATTGATGACTTGCTGGCGGGTAAACAGCCTGAATTATGTGTAGCAGCGATCCATTCAGTCTGTGCCCATTATTTACCGCCTGTTTTACAAAAATTCTGTCATCTTTATCCAGATGTGCAATTGCGGGTGACGTCTTTAGGCAGCGATCGCTCCTTAAAAGTACTCCAGGATGGGTTGGTGGATTTAGCCATTGTTATGAATAATCCGCTGCTAACCAGTCGACCCGAGAATGTGGTGGATTGGCTCTATAATGAGCCGATTCAAGTATTGATGTCTGCGAAACATCCTTTGGCAAAGCATCCTGTGATCTCTTGGGCCGACTTGGCCCAATTCCCCCAGGTAATGTTTAAAGATGGCTACGGTATGCAGCGCTTGGTCCAGGAGCAATTTAAGTGCCAAGGATTAGAGTTGAAAGCTGTTTTAGAACTCAATACCTTAGATGCCTTCCGGGGTGTGATCCGTCAAGGAGAGATGATTTCATTACTGCCGCGGGGAGCGCTAGTAGATTCACAGAACGACTCCTCCTTGGCAATTCGCGATCTAGCTGCTCCAGATACCAAAGATTTGAGTGTGCCCATCAATCTCACCCGTGAGGTGGTGATGATCACGACTCAAGATCGGCTGTTAATTCCCCCTATTGCTAACTTTCGGCGTTTGGTTCATGATTCATTCATCTCTGAGGTACCTTAAACATCAGTCAGGGTCGGTCTGTAGGTATATCCTGGTCTTGGAGAGCATTCATCCTAGACTGGGCAAAGTAAGGGGCCATGAGCCAGACCTTTCGAGAATTATTGCAAAAAGTTGGTAGTGGAAGGCACACCAGTAAAGATTTAAGTCGCCTAGAAGCCAAGACTGCTCTGGAGATGATGTTGCGACAAGAAGCGACACCTGCTCAAATTGGCGCGTTTTTAATATCTCACCGGATTAAAAGACCCACAGGTGAAGAATTAGCTGGTTTTTTGGACGCTTATGAAAGTCTAGGCCCTTTTTTACCCTCTTTGAGCAATCCCTCGCGGGTCATTGTCTTCAGCGTGCCTTATGATGGCCGTTCACGAACGGCTCCCGTCTTACCCCTAACGGCTTTGCTTTTGGCGACAGTGGGACATCCTGTACTCACCCATGGTGGCGATCGGATGCCGACCAAATATGGGGTACCCCTGATTGAAATCTGGCAAGGGCTGGGCATAGATTGGAGCCATCAATCCCTAGAACATATTCATCACGTTTTGGCGACTTGTGGATTAGGGTTCGTATATTTGCCTGAGCATTTCCCTTTAGCTCACGGGCTGGTGGATTTTCGGGAGCAAATTGGTAAGCGTCCGCCGTTAGCAACCACTGAGCTGCTTTGGCATCCCTATACTGGCAATCATCATGTGATCTCTGGATTTGTCCATCCTCCCACTGAAACCATGATGCAGGAAGCTTTTGCCTTTCGAGGCACCCAGCAGTTTACAACGGTGAAAGGGTTGGAGGGGAGTTGTGATTTGCCGCGCGATCGCAAAGCAATACTCGGCTGCCATTCTCTCCATCAAGACCCCAACTGGCAACGCCTCATTCTCTCAGCCAGGGACTATGACCTCCACGGACCAGAAATTCCTTTTCAGTCTACAGAGACCTTGGTCGAACAAATGCACGCCGTCTTGACAGGCCAAGCCTGCGATTTGATGCCAGCCGTTCTCTGGAATGCTGGATTTTATCTCTGGCATCTGGGTACAAGTTCCAGTTTGGCATTAGGCATTCAGGAAGCCGAAACCTTGCTGCTCAACGGCAGCGTCCAGCAAACATTAAAACAGGTTCAGCAGACTCTGGCCTCCAGCCCTAGCTAAACCAGAATCTTGCAGAACATAGGGTAGGAGAGGCTATCTTCCCCATTCGGACTCTAGTGCAGGAATGAGTGCATCCACCTCTAATCATCCACACCAAACTGTTACAGCCGTAGTTTTAGCGGGTGGCCAAAGTTCACGCATGGGCACAGATAAAGCCTTATTACCCTGGCAAGGGGTGCCGTTATTGCAGCGAGTCTGTCAGGTTGCAGTTCAGTGTTGTCCTGCTGTCTACGTGCTTACACCTTGGCCGGATCGATACCAACATCTTGTCGTGAAACCCTGTCTTACTCTCACGGAGTTGACTCCTGGACAAGGACCATTAGTGGCCCTAGAACAAGGGTTTAGGCAGCTGCAATCAACCTGGCTGCTCTTGTTAGCCTGTGACTTACCCCTCCTGAATGCCAACCTCTTGCAAAGCTGGACTCAAAGATTGCCGAACGATGAGACAATGGCAGCGATTCCTTACTATGCTGATCACTGGGAACCCCTATGCGGCTTCTATCATCATCAAAGTCATTTACAATTGAAATCTTTCATTGACCAAGGGGGGAGATCCTTCCAAAACTGGCTACCCACCATTCCGACAAGGAAGATAGCTGTTGATGCTGAAGCGGCATCCATGTTTTGGAATTGCAATTCACCTGAAGATTTAATGCCAATCGAGACCTAAAATCATGTCAACTCCCTCAGATATGCCCGTAGAAGACACCTTAACGTTTGGATTTGAAGACGAGTTTGTGGATGACTTGCGCTGTATTCCCATGGTGGTCCGCTTTAAACTGGACACCTGTGGTATTAAGCTCAAACTCGCTCAATGGAATCAGTTTAGTGAAGATGAACGAGAACAGTTCGTCTTCCAACCTTGTACTGACGAAGATGAGATCGAAGATTACCGGATGTTTCTCTCAGACTTGGTCTTTATGTATGCCGAAACTGAAGCCACCGAAATTCCAATCGAGGAAAATCCTGCCTGGTTAAATACATCAAACATTCCCGATTCATTAATTGAGAAAGCCAAAGCGAGCGACGTCACCATTAGCCTGAAACAGTGGCAAGCTTTGAGTCCACTGCAACGCTTTGCTTTAATTAAACTCAGCCAACCAGGTCATGAAAGCAAAAATTTTCTACCCGCGTTGAAGGAATTCAAGTTGATCTAAGTTGATTCAAGAGTTAGAGACAAACACCACTTGCTCAATAGGACGATCCCGCAACAGACGCTTAGGCACCCCACCTGGATGGGTGGCATAAATCGCACTGCCATTGGTGTAGATCACGCCCCCATCCGCACTGACATCATAGGAAATCACCCCATCCCCAATCACCTGCATCTCACCATCAGGACGTTGGCAGATCAGCTGCCAAGACCGGGGCACCAAGGCTGGAGAATCTTCATCTCCAAACCGACGATTCTTTTCAGCCTCCGCCTCAGTATTAATCACATTGCCCCAAATCAGCAGATCCTGCTGGGCTTGCACTTGGGGTGATCCTGGTTTAAGCAACGGTTTACCCGTATAGGATTGGGTGAAAAAGTTCAGCCATTCATAGATGGCTTGCACCAATCTAAACGGGATGAGCACGATATCCTTCAAGAACGTCAAAGGAGTGATCTGAAACTGACGGGTTTGATAAGGCCGACGAATGTAATAGAGCGACCCATCAACTGCCAGCTTTGGCGCTAGCAAGTCAAATTTAGGATGTTCGGCCAAAGTCGTCATTTCTCCAGACTGAAACTCTAGCTTTTCGATGGAAAAGGGGCTTTGGTCCAAAACCAAGCCGTCTGGATTGCGAGCAATCCCGGCAGATTGAAACACCAGTGTTTTCTCAGGCCCTGGACTCCATTGCGGGGCCAGATCTAGAGAATCACCCTCCGTCACTTCTTTAGGTCTGGCCCCATCCATCGGCATCACGGCCAGGTTTGCCGATCCATCTTTATGCATGACCGTACAGGCAAACTCTGTTTGCTGTGGATGGACATGCAGGTGTTGAACCGCAAAGTCTGAATTATGAAATAGGCGTTGTTCTTTGTCTTGGGATGCATCTAGGGTGAAGACGCCCGTCACCTCACCCACCGCTAGGGTATAGAGCAATTGCCCAGGACGACTCGGACTTACGGATCGAATTGAGACGGGCAGTTTGGCTTCTCCCATGGCTTCCATTTGCTGGAGGAAAGCTGCTGGAATCATCCCTGCCATGGGATTTTTGTCTTTCCAAGCGTTCCGTTTCTGACTTTTGAGCGTGCGCTCTTGCACCTCTTGGCCAAACTGACTATCAATAGTGCGTACAGGATGATCGCCTGACTTTAGGTGTAATTTACCACCCGCAAGATATGCAAAGTTGAAGCTCATGGGCAATCAATGAGAATGATGTGAATATCTACGATAGCAATTTTATAGTGCCCCGTCTTGATCTCACCTGCATCTACAATCCCTGAAAATCAATCAATCCACAGATCTCTAAGAACGCAGGCCATTGGCATAGGATGTTCGTCAAACACTTTATGAACTTTGAGTTATTGTCCCGATACTTTAGTCAGCCATGGCAACAGGGGCTAGATACCTGACTTGAGTGAATTAGAGCCATTGCTGGTAATATCTTCAGCCCTTACAGCATGTATGTTGGCTAGGGTACCTCGAACGCAAAGGGTTGCCAGCCCGTTATCGACCCTAGATTTTAAGAAACCATTGCTGCCGATACAGGGCATAGGCCACCCACCACCAAAAACACAGGGTGAGAAAGGCAAATAGAAACGATCCTAATTCTGGGCTAGTCCAGCTCAGAAACCCATTGACTAATAGCCAAGTAAAAACATTAGTAGCTTGTTCCCCAGACCCTACCGGAGTTAACACCAAAATCTTGATCATCAAGATTGATGCGACAAAGATCGCAAGCGAGTTGAGGCCTAACACTTCAAACGGCTTGCTCCACAGACGAATCCGTCGCACTTCGATTAGTTCATAACAGGCTGCTAACAATAACAGGGCAATACCCACTGTGAATAATACATAGGAACTGGTCCACAGCTTTTTATTGATGGGAAACCAGATATTCCACAATAAGCCTAACCCTGTACTGATCGCACCATAGAAGACTAGGGTGAGACTTTGGCGACTGGTTTTGATCTTGAGACCACTGCCGCACTTGCGTAGCCAGTCCCCGGCAAAATATCCCAGTAGCACCGTTGCGATCGCAGGCAGCGTACTAAACAATCCTTCTGGATCTCCCATTAAATTAAACTGATCCCCTTTATACAAATGGGACGTTCCAATCACTAAGCGATCAAAATAGGCACCAAAATTGCCGATCCGCGTCAGATTGCCCGCCCCAAACTCAGGCACAGGGATCAAAGCTAAGGCCAGCCAATAGCCCACCAACAGCAGCCCCGTTACCCCCCACTGGCTTTTGCGAGGCAGCTTCAGGACCACAAGTGCCGACACCAAATACGTCAAACTAATGCGCTGCAAAATTCCCATCACCCGCAGGTTACTCAAGTCATAGGACCAAAACCCATTGAGCAATAGTCCCAGCAGAAACAAGACCATACTCCGGCGCCAGATGCGGGTATAGACCGCGACCTTAGGTTTAATCAAAGTCGTCGTATACGGCGCCATGGCAAAGGCCATCGCCGTACCCATGACAAATAAGAAAAAGGGAAAAACCAAATCAGCCAGCGTCCAACCATGCCAATCTGCATGCTGGAGCTGAGCATAGGGAGGATATGTCTTGCCCCCTAAACCCGCCTTATTAACCATCAACATGCCAGCAATAGCGATCCCTCGAAAGACATCTAGAGAGCTAAAGCGTGACGAAGAATGCGAATAGGCCATGATGATTCCTGGGAGTCAAACCTGCCGATTGCCCTCGTCGGGGACAATTCTGTCAATCGCCCTCTCAAGGCATCAAAAAATATCTAAGCATTGACAGATATCGTACTGGTATTCCTCTGCCCTGAGATCTCAGGTTACATACTTTCATGATTACCATCCTTAACGTGGTTCCCATGCATCCCGTCATGGCGGCTCTAAAGAACCGTAAAAATACACCTAATCCCGCTTCCAGTCTACTTTTGGCTGGCTACTCTCGAGATAAGGTTATTCGTTCGCCAAAGAGAACAAATTTGTCCTTTACGAGATGAGTTTGGGGAACCTTAAGTTAGAGGTTGAACGATGGCTCTGAATTTTGAGGTCAGGCTGAAGCGTTGTCCCTAAGACTTGGGTTCATCTAAGGGTTTGCAGTTGAGTCAGTAATGTTAGGGAAAAATTTAAGAGTTCGTGTCGCCAACCGACAGTATGTATGGTTGTTGGCGACTGGGTTGCTATTGGGCATCAGTTCCCTCTTGCTCCAAGCGAGTTGGAATCAAGTGGCTATCGCTGATTTACCCCCAAAGGTGGGTGCAGAGACAAATGATCCCCTGCTAACAGAGGCTGATGCCGGATTTCGTTTGGCCTTAAAGACGCTGGATGATCTTGACCGCAAGCAACGTCGACACTATCAGCCCCCTCAACACTTTCAAGGTCAAACTATCAATGGGGTCAAACTTCCCCCACATCAAAAAGCGATCGCCCTCACTTTTGATGATGGACCTTGGCCCCAAACAACAGCCACCATGTTGGATATTCTCAAGGAGCATGACGTCGCAGCCACCTTTTTTGTGGTGGGCAGCAATATCGCCCGTTTTCCTGATTTACTCAAGCGAGTTGCCCAAGAAGGCCATGCCATTGGCAACCATAGCTGGAACCATGGCTACCATTACCACCACCCAGCTCTAGCCCAACGTGAGATTCAGCGGACCTCAGAGGTCATCGAAAAGCATACGGGATTCAAAACATCGCTCTTCCGGCCACCCGGTGGTTATCTCAAAAATGGTTTGGTTGCCTATGCTCGCGCTCAAAAGCAAGTGACCTTGATGTGGACGGTGGACGATACCTATAGCGGAAACGTTGACAAAGTCGTCACCAATGTTCTCGAAAACGCAAAGCCTGGCGGGATTGTGCTCATGCATGATGGTGGTGGAGACCGCAAGTTGATGATCCAAGCCCTGCCCCACATCATTACCCAACTCAAACTCGAAGGCTACCAACTCGTCACCATCCCCCAACTCTTGGAAATGGCAGAAACCAAATAGAACGCTACTTATTTCTCTTCAAAGCAGCAGGACAACCTTAAGAAAACGCTCCATCGGAATAGCCCAACTCGATCGCTTCATGACGTCATGAATATCAGGCGTGGGCTTAGAGC
>CALDHF010000210.1 GCA_937941595.1 uncultured Acaryochloris sp.
TTTGATTGACAGTGTTTGGTCAGAAGATTGCTCAAACCAGGAGCCAGACCCACACTGAGAATAACCGTAGCCTTTGCCCCCTCAGCTTCCCTGTTGAGCTGCTCAATTTGGGAAAGAATAGAATAGCTGGCAGAAATATCAATATAGTGAATCCCTCGTTGAATACACAGCTGAACAAATTCAATACTCTCCAGGTCCAAGCACATCATGACAATTCCCACATCACTCAGTAATGTCTCATGGGCAGACATGTGAGAAACATCGAAGGCTATTGGCATGACTTGCTGGCCCAATTCCAAGGAAAAATCTTTGGCTTTTTGATAATCTCTGCCGGCAACGATGACTTGCCCAGGAAATCGTGTGGCCAACTCAGATGCAATAATACGGCCGACATTGCCATACCCACCGATGATGAGAATTCTCTTATTCATCATCTACCTCCATACAAATTTGCGTGACCATCAGGGATTTAAAAAACAACTGAAAGCTTGAATCAAGTGTCCCTTGCACGGCATTTTTAGACAAAGGTCTCACTGTCAACTGTTGTCACCTGTAGTCGTAAGCCCAGAGCTTGAAAAACCTTGAGAATAGTTGCAAATTTGGGATTGCCTTCAACAGATAGTGCTTTATAAAGACTTTCACGACCAAGGTCAGTATCACGCGAGATCGGCGTCATTCCTTTAGAATGAGTAATATCGCCAAGGGCAGCAGTAATTAAAGCAGAATCTCCATCTTTAAGTGATGCTTCGAGATATGCTGCTATATCCTCTTTACTGTCTGAGTGATTTGTTGCATCCCAAAGCTGAGTTTTAGTTTGAGGCGTATTACCCTCCTATAAACTTTTGGCTCATTCAAGTGCTTGTTTAATAAATGGTAGAAAAAGCTTTGAGTTACACTGACGTTAAATACCTGTCAGTATTCTATTGTCCTTAACCTCTATGCCTGAAGTCATTGAGATACCTGTTGAGTTGACTCATTTTCAACTCCCTGAAGCTGTGCATGCTCGTCTTCAATTTTTGCTAGATCGCCAGGACGCTGGTACACCGCTAACTCCACTGGAAACTCAAGAGGCAGAAGGTTTAGTTGAATTAGCTGAGTTTTTGTCTTTACTACAGCTACGCTCACAAAGAGTTGTGAAATAAAGATAGATGACTTCGATTCCTGCATCTTTGCGCCAATTGGTCATTCAAAGAGCAGAAAACCGTTGTGAATACTGCGGTTTATCACAATTGGGGCAGGCAGCTACATTTCACATCTTCAGGTGTTTATTCAGGGCAGTGGACGTGGACAAATGCGAGTTTGACTTGCCACTGAATGGTTTGATGCAATAGCTTTTGAGATAACAAAGCCTGAATCTGCTTTACATCCTGAGCTGAACAATGCTCACCTAAACGCTTCCCATAGGAAGGGCGCTCCCCCTTCGTTGTAAACCACCGATCTAGCAGCTTAGGGGTGATATATAGACTCATGTGGGTTTGTTCTAGATCTACGGTGACGGGGCTATCAGCAAACGCAGCCATCAGGTCTGATTCATCCCAAGTGAGTTGCGTATCGCCCGTATCATCCTGATATAAGGCAGCTTCAGCCTTTTGCCAACGTTTATATAAGGCCTTGCCGACATCATCAACCGTTACCAAGTCACAAATCCGTTGGCCATATTTCGGTATTGTTTCGGCTAGAATAATGTGACCCTGAGGTCGTAAGAGCTGGACTAGCTTCTGGGCAAAGGTCGTAGCAATAGGCTGATCGTGGTTTTGCATCTGATTTGCAAATGAGTTCCTACCTAAAATCCAATCAAACTGAAGATTAGGTGTATGGTCATGAATCAGGGTTTTCAGGTCTGAACTCTGTCCTGTGACAAAGATCGGTCGTTGTAATGCTGAAAGTGCTTTGACCTGGGCTTCTAGGGTTTCCGCTACCTTATCCGTGGGGACGTGGGTATAGACACTGCCTTCCGGGGTTTGTCGTAACGCTTCCCAAGTCAGCAGCCCCGTTTGGCTATGGACTTCCAAGACCACATGATGGCGTTGAATTTGGGTGAGATGAAAAATGCGATCGCGCACCCAAGCCGCATGATCTCCTGTCTGACTCATGGTCCGCTGTAACCACCGTTCTCGCTTAGAGTCCTTGGGACCGTAGCTGACGGTCTCTTGAGTATTAGCATCTGAAAGTCCAGAGAGCTGAGCTTCCCGCTGGCGGGCAATCTGAGTTTGAATTGCAGCTTCAGCCCCTTGATCCGAGGGTTGGTAAAAGACCTGTCCTTGGAGACTATCCGGGAGATATTGCTGGGCCACCCAATGATCGCGATAGGCATGGGGATATTTATAGTTGGCACCATGACCAAAGGACTTTTGGTCACGACTCTTATCCCTGAGGGCATTGGGAACGTCCCCTTCCCGTTCGGTCTCCACCGAGGCTAAGGCATCAAAATAGGCCAAAGCACTATTGGACTTGGGAGCGGTCGATAAATAGAGGGCGGCTTGGGCCAAGGGATATTGCCCCTCTGGTAACCCAATGCGATCAAAGGATTGAGCACAGGCCATGACTACGCCAACTGCTTGAGGATCGGCCAATCCCACATCTTCACTGGCCAGGATGATCATCCGCCGAAAAATAAAGCGCGGATCTTCCCCGGCATAGACCATCCGGGCCAGCCAGTAGAGAGCTGCATCTGGATCGGACCCCCGCAGGCTTTTAATGAAAGCACTGATGGTATCAAAGTGAGCATCTCCTTCTTTGTCATAGAGAACCGCCCGCCGCTGAATCGAGGCTTCTGCCACTGCCAATGTGATCACAATGATGTCCTTAGCATCAGGCTCAGTCGTTTCTATGGCTAACTCCAAGGCATTGAGCAAGGCCCGAGCATCGCCGTTGGCAACATTGATCAAGTGATCGGCGGCCTGATCTTCAAGGGTGATGGCTATGTTGCCGTAGCCTAATTTCGGGTCCTGCAAGGCCCGATCTAGGACGTTTTGGAGGTCGTATGGGGTTAGCGATCGCAACTGAAAAATGCGAGACCGACTCACCAGGGCTTTATTGACCTCAAAGTAAGGATTCTCCGTTGTCGCCCCGATCAGAATTAACGTGCCGTTTTCAACCCAGGGCAGGAGGGCATCTTGTTGGGCCTTATTAAACCGATGCACCTCATCCACAAACAGGATGGTGCGTTGACCATACTGACCCCGCAGATCTTGGGCTTTTTCAACCGCCGCCCGAATATCTTTGATACCTGCTAGGACAGCATTGATGGCCAGAAAATAGGCCCGAGTCGTATTGGCAATAATCTGAGCCAGGGTGGTTTTACCTGTGCCGGGGGGGCCATAAAAAATTAAAGAGGAGAGCTGATCGGCTTGAATCGCCCGCCGTAGGAGTCGCCCTGGTCCTACAATCTCGTCTTGCCCTACAAAGTCATCCAGGGTGCGGGGACGTAACCGCGCGGCCAAAGGGGCTTCGGTTTCCAGTAGCTGTTGACGATGCTGCTCGAATAAATCCATCGCCTTGTCTCTAACCCAACTTAAGACCGTCTGGAAAAGGTTTCGGGTTCAAGCGTACCCACCGTGAGCTGCACTTGTTGTTCACTCTCATCGCGAACAATCGTCAAGGCCAGCTGATCTCCAGGAGTAACAGACTGCAAGAGCTGCTGAAGTTGGTCGGTATTATCAATGGTGGTTTTGCCAATTTTGACAATCACATCTCCTGCCTTTAGTTTGGCCGTGGCAGCGGGGGACTTCGATAAGACGTCGATCACCAAAACGCCTTTGTCCTGCTGCACTTGCAACTCAGATTCCTCCTGTAACGCTTGTTTGAGCTCATTGGTGATGCTCGCCATGCGAATGCCAAGATAGGGATGGGCCACTTCTCCATCTTTTAAGAGCTGTTGGCTAATTTGCTTCGCTGTTTGCACCGGAATAGCAAATCCCAATCCTTGAGCTGTCACCTCTGATTCCTGGGTTTTTCGGAGAATGGCAGTATTGATGCCAATCACTTCCCCTTTGAGATTGAGTAACGGGCCGCCGGAATTTCCTGGATTAATCGCGGCATCGGTTTGAATAAAGTTGGCTCGTATATCTGGAGCGCCAATCAGATTACTAGGGCGATCTGTGGCACTGATAATACCCATGGTGACGCTATTGCTCAGGCCCAAGGGATTGCCAATGGCAATGGCCCAGTCTCCTGATTTCAGATTGTCAGACTCTCCTAAGGTCAGGGCGGGTAAATTGTCGGCCTCAATCTTAATGACGGCAATATCAGTTAAGGGATCTTTTCCTTCTACGGTGCCTGCATATTGTTGACCATCTTTTAAGGTCACGGTGACTTCCTCGGCATCCTCTACCACATGGGCGTTGGTTAAGATCAAGCCTGTTTCGTCAAAGATAAAGCCAGAGCCGGAGCCGCTTTGGCGCTGCTCGAATTGATTAAACAGATTGGTTTGGGTGCGGGTCGTATCGATCTGGACAACGGCAGGCCCCACCTGGTTGACCATTTTGACGATCAGGTTGGAGCTAACCGGAGAGCGATTGGCAATTTCGGTTGCCGGAATTTCCGTCGGCTCCGCAGCGTCTTGCTGCCGATTGAACAGACCTTGACATCCTGTTTGCAAAAAAACTGTGCCCACAATGAGGCATAAAACTGGCGGCTGAAGGTATCGCTGCATTATCGTAAAATTAACCGGCATCGTAGCGCTTTCGTTGTTCTCAACTTCACTCTAACCTGGGATTACTTGGGATCATGGTCAGACCAAACATTTTTCTCACCTTCGCAATCATACCTTGGGTATTCTTCATCAGCAGCTTGGAGCCAGGAACAGTGATGGCCCAGTCTTCTTCTCCAACCCCAAAAGGGAAGCTATGTCCTCCGTCTGTTTTGTCTCGCTTAACCCGTCACCGTGTGCAGTCTGGAGAAACCCTAACCAGCGTTGCTCAAAAATATGGGGTGTCCTCTGCAACTCTTAAGGGCATGAATCCCCGGTTGCGCCAGGGGCGAGTGGTGGCTGGCACTAATGTTGTGGTGCCGCCTTATGATGGCATCTTAGTGGCTGTACCCGCGGGCCAAACTCTTTCTGCGGTTGCCCGTGCCTATGGCGTGAGTACGGATATCTTGTTTGAGTTAAATGGGTGTCAACTGTCTCCCAAAGTTGCGTTTGTCCCGGGCGTGAACTGGTCTGCCAGTATTAATCAGCAACCGACGGGGATTGCCCCTCTGCGCCCTGTTGCCAAAGCTGCCAAACCGACGCGGGTCGGTGTGAGTCGCGATCGCTATCCTTTACCACAACCCGTGCCTGTCGTTGGTACCTATGGTTGGCGAGTTAACCCTGAAACTCGTAAGATGCAGTTTTATAGCGGGGTTGATTTGCGGTCAACAGCTGGAACACCCGTCTCGGCAGTTAGTCCAGGTACCGTTGTTTTTGCAGGGGAACGGGGGGCGGCGGGTAAGCTTGTGATTGTTTTGCATACCCAAGGACGACAAACTCGATATGGCCACCTGGGTGAACTCAATGTTCAAGTTGGGCAGCAGCTCCAACCGGGCGATCAGATCGGTAAGGTGGGAGCTGCGAAGCCGCAGCTTCGCTTTGAAGTTCGCTACCGCTCTAATTTAGGTTGGGTTGCCCATGATCCTCAACCGTATCTGCAATCCTTGCAGAAGTAGGATTGGGGGGTTAACCATAGTGAGACAGCAGTAGTTGCTCGATGCCTTGGATATCAGTAGGTTTCGCGAACAGATAACCTTGGGCATATTCACAGTTCATACGATTCAGATCCTTTGCTTGCTGTACGGTTTCAACCCCTTCGGCAACAACATCCATATGTAGATTGTGGGCTAGGGTGACAATGGTCTTGACGATTTCAAAGCCGCCATCAGAATCCATCCGTTCGACAAAGGACCGATCAATCTTGAGGGTATCCACGGGAAAGGCATTGAGGTAATTCAGGGACGAATAACCGGTGCCAAAGTCATCGATTCCTAACTTAATGCCTAAGGATTTAATGGCTTCGAGCTTGTCGGCGACATCAGAGACATGGTCCATGATCACGCCTTCCGTGATTTCTAGCTTGAGGCTGGTGCAGGTCAGGTGGGAGTCGTCTAGGATATTTTGGAGGTGATTGATAAAATTGGGCTGGGAAAATTGGCGACTAGAAATATTGACATGGATGTGTAGATTGGCAGCATCATAATGGTTGAGCTGCCACACATACATTTGCTGACAGGCTTCTGCTAAGACCCACCATCCCAAAGGGATAATTAACCCTGCTTCTTCGGCCATGGGCACAAATTCAGAGGGCAAAATCAGGCCTTGGTCGGGATGCTGCCATCGCACCAAGGCTTCTAATCCCACTAGCTTTTGGGTGGTGAGGGAGACAATGGGTTGATAAAAGAGCTGGAATTCTTGTCGTTCTATGGCGCGACGGAGATCGTTTTCTAATTGAGAGAGGGCTAAGACTTGGGACCGCATATGGCTACTAAAAATCTCATAGCGATTCTTGCCGAGATTTTTGGCCCGATACATGGCTGTATCCGCATCTCGCAATAGTTCTTCTGGATGTTGATACTCATGACTACTGAGGGCAATGCCGATACTGGTGCCTGTAAAAATGTCTTGTCCTTCAATCGAAAAGCTTAACTTGAGCTGTTGCTGAATGCGTTGAGCGGTTTGCAAAACATGGTCTAGATCGTGGATGACGTTGAGCAAAATCACGAATTCATCGCCACCGAGTCGAGCAACGGTATCTTCTTCCCGCACACAGTCTTGCAGACGGTGGCCGACTTCGATTAACAGGCGATCGCCAATCATGTGACCGAGACTATCGTTGATAACTTTGAATCGATCTAAATCTAGAAATAGGATGGCAAATTGTTTTTTGGGGTTTTGGTGGTATTGCTTTAGAGACTCTGCCAATCGGTCCATACAGAGGTTGCGATTGGGTAAATGGGTTAAGGCGTCATGGAGGGCATCATGAACGAGTTGCTCGCGGGCTAGGTAGTATTCCGTAATGTCGGTTTGGGAACCGGCAATTCGGTAGGGTTGATTGTGGGAATCACATAGGGCTAAGCCTCGACTGCGAAACCACCGATATTGTCCGTTTTTATGCAATAAGCGAAACTCACTCTGGAAGTGGGTGGTTTCTTGATTTAAATGGAGAGACAGTTCTTGTTTGAGGCGATCTCGATCGGCGGGATGAATGCGGTCGATCCACTCCTCACAGCGATCTCCAATTTCATGATCGTCGTGACCAATCATGGATTTCCAGCGGGGAGAATAGTAGACACGGTTGGTTCGCAAATGCCAGTCCCAGAGGCCATCGTTGGCACCTCTGGCTGCGGCTGCATATCGTTCTTCGCTTTCTCTAAGAATTTTTTCCGTCTGTTTGCGTTGGGTAATATCGACTAAATAACTGCGGATGACTTGGCTTTCTGCCATGCAGTGGATGGATTGTTCGAAGACGCGATCGCAAACATGCACTTCTCGAGCAAAGTACTTATTATGGGCTTGTTTGACTTCCGCTAAAAAGCCTTTCAGGAGAGGATGTTGGTCTGATTCCAGAATATTCGGAAACTGGGCGACGGCTGCTGGATTAATGTAGGTGATACTGCCGCTAAAATCCGTTTCAATAATGGGATGCGGCATTAATTCTGGAAAAGAAGATAATCGCACCAGAGCGGCTTCTCCCAAATTGTATAATTCCATGTCAGACGGAATCAGGGGTTGGGTGGCAGGGGTGTCGATAGCCTGTAGACCCAATGGCGGGTCTGCAAATAGAGAATCCAGCTCATACTCATCAGGAACGCCTGTGACGAGATGATAGGTCGCCTGGATTTCCTCTCCAAACGCAATCAAGTCCTGATCTTTAAGATCGTGGGAAAATCGTCGTTTGCCATTGATCCAAAGGCCATTTCGGCTGCGGCGGCCTTGAATATTACCGTCAATAATTCGAAAAAAATGATTACCCGTTTTGGGTTCATGGATGCGCAGCAACAACGCATGTTGACGGGATACGGTTTCAGCATTCAGAACAATTGAGTTGGCGGGATGGCGCCCAATGGAATAGGTTGCAGCCTCTAAGACAATGGTTTGCTGATGGTCGTGCTCTTTAATGACCAGTAAGTGATGAGCACGCTTAGCTTTGGCGATAAGTGAACCTTGACCCGATGGCCTGGATTCAGGGGGATTGCTTCGGGCTTCTCGCAGGGTGGGAGAAGTTATGTCTCCTGGAATCACGTCCATGTCTATCTGGGTAAACTCTTGCAGAAAAGTGCTGGCCGTTTTCGTAGCAATGGTCACATAGAAAATTTGCGATAGAAAGTGGGAGGTTATTATGCCTAATTTGCGCAATTAGTGACAAGTATGCCGTTTTTTCTCTTGAGCGTCTATTATGCCGTTATTGTTCTTGAATGCACAATGGCTGTATATTCTTCTATCTGCACCATAAAATCTGACTGCTCTCAGGGACCCTCTACATTTAAGCCTTAGTGACACCGATGACACCCTGGGCAATTCTGCTGCCTGCATTCCCTGTAGGTTGACCGCCATCATCTGATTCTGCATGCAGAATTAGACCTCGCCCCAAAATAGGATTCTTGGAACCGTTAATGGTGATGTTATCAACTCTAAGTTCTTTAATCGCTTCTCCCAGGCTGTCTGCTTTGAGATTGCCCAAATCTCCTGCATGGCGTTTAGGGCTGTTAGGGAGACCGTGGACCCTGCTGTCGGGGTTGTAATGTCCTCCCATGGCTTTCCCATCCAGACTAGAGAGATCGCCAAATTCGTGGATGTGCCAACCATGCACAGCCCCAGGTTGTAGGCCTTGGATTTTGGCAGTAATCATTACAGAATTTTCCGATTGGGTGAACTTAACCCGACCTGTGACCTGGTTGCCCTCGGTGGGCGTGAGGATAGCGACCGCAGTTGTGAGGGGGGTAGAGGCCGCGACAGACTTGAGCTGGGTATTATTTGGACTTGGACTAGGCGTTTGCTTGGGGGGCGAACAACTAGCGACAATCAGGAGTGCGATCGCAGCACAAAACCAAAAGACCCATTTTTTCCGCAACATCATTTTCCCTTTGTTGATTCATCAACATTCTCACGCCAACCCAAAAATCATACCCCCATCTTTGAGCGGGTTTATCGCTTGCCTGACATCTAAGCTGTTGCTTCGTCCGTAAGCAAACCGTTCATTATTCACTCTTAGGGGCAACAGCTCTCACTCAGGTCGCTTGAGAGGGCGGGCCACCATAATGCCAACGGATTGGTCAACATTGGCTATATAAGTCGCTAAATCAGGGGCCACCTGGACAGACCCTCCCGGCGAAGCATGAATCAAACCGATGGATTGATTAGACAGTCGATAGATGAACCCTGTATGGGTTACATCTAAACCCGGAATGGCAGTCGCTACTGCGACAATATCTCCCGGTTGGAGAGAGGTTTCTATCTCCCGAATTTTAGCCTGAGGAATATAGTGAAGGGGTAGAGACTGTAAGCGGGCTTCCATCTCTTGAATACACTGCCAGTGGACATCATTCCCCTGCAGTTTTGGATAACTTTGCCGATGCTGACTCATAAAATTCAGTTGTTTGGGGAACGGAATTCCACCTAATGCAGGCGTCAAATTCTTGACCAAACCCCGACGTTGATTATCCGCAATCCAGTCCGAGAAATAGTGGAGACGACTGCAATATCCCTGCATTTGTCCTTGACGATAGCGTTGTTCCTGTACAGAGTCTCTAAACACTTGAGGAGAAGGTGTCTCAGCTACCAGGGTGCGTGCGGCTGCCAAAACCGTTTCGATGAAAAGGACACAGTCAAATTGACTCAAAGATAGGACCAACTGTTCTTGTGGGCCTTGATCTAATAGGCCATCTTGGTACGCTGCCCCCCGAAATTCCGTGGCAATGGTCTGAATCAAACGGCTCCAGGGCTGGTTTTGAAAATGATAGCGTTGGCCTTTCCGTAATAGTGCTGCTAGAGCGGCTTGATCCTGTTCAGGGAAACGCACCGTTTTCACAACGGCAGGGTCCAATTCTCGCGATTGGACGGGCATGGAGGTGAGGCTGAGACTAACCCCTAGCGCTCCAGCTATGAGGATGCGCACAGCCCTCAGCCCTGGACGAGGAATTACTTTAGCCATCGGGTAGATGCTCATGTCAGCGCTATTGATCTATATGTCATGGAGACAGGCTTTGTTAATAGACTAGGCCCTCGAAGGGTTAAGAGCC
>CALDHF010000211.1 GCA_937941595.1 uncultured Acaryochloris sp.
ATTCAAATTATGTCCAGCTTGGATATTTTTGTGAATCCCACTCTGCGGGCCTCCACGACCAAGCAAGCGAAGCAAGCAGCCTTAGACCAGTTTGTTAATGCCTATACCATCTATAACAGCATTGCCTTTTTTGACTTAAAAGGGAATGTGCTGGCCCAATCTTCTGGTGACGCCTTAAGCAACCACGGCAATCGAAGTTATTTCCAGGCTGCTGTAAAAACGGGTAAACCCCACATCTCTCAACCCCTGCTATCAAAGTCTTCAGGCCTTATTTCGGTATATACCGCTAATGTTGTGATAGATAGAACCACAGGTAAACCCATTGGGGTGGTGCGGGCCAGAATGCCAGTTACTTTCTTGGAAGATTTGCTCAAAGGCGTTGAAGATCATGAAAATGCCTACCTGATTGATCAAGGGGATCAACTGTTTGCGGGATCTAATGAAGCCCAAGCAGCCATTCTGGCTGCCAACAAAACAGGCAAGCCTCTAGCTGCAAATGAGAAATTCTCATGGTATAAGACCGTTAAGGATTCTACGGAGGAGATTAGTCTTCAGACGGCGGATGATCTACAAACCATTATGCCGTTTGACGCCCTGAAAAACTCCGACGATCCCTTCCTCAAGAATTTGCCTAACTTGGGTTGGAAAGTTGTCTTAGAAACAGATAAAGGGATTGCCTTTAACTCGGTGGATCAGTTGAGATTGACCCTCATCTTAGGGGTCGTTCTGGCTGCTCTGATCATTGGTGCGATTGCGGTCATCTTGGCAGAACGAGCGACTCGACCTATTATCGACTCTGCAGAAGCAGTCACCTTAATTGGTCAAGGAGATTTGGAAGCTCGGGTGCGAGTGGCTGGTGAAGACGAGTTAGCCCAGCTAGGCGGCAACATCAACCAAATGGCGGAGCAACTTCAGACCCTGATTCTGGAGCAAGAATATACGACCCAACAGGAACTAGAAAGACAAACCGAAGCTGCCGAAACCCAGCGAAAACAAAACGAAGCCCTGCAATCTGACTTGCTGACACTCTTAACAGACGTTGAAGCAGCCTCTGATGGCGACTTAACGGTCCGGGCCAACGTGGATGCCAGTGAGATTGGTATTGTTGGTGACTTCTTTAACTCCATTATTGAAAGCTTGCGGGACATTGTGGCCCGAGTACAGGTCGCGGCAGCTCAGGTGAACGAGTCAGTGACGACCAATAGTGCTTCGATTGTAGATTTGGCGGATGACGCTTCCAAACAGGCTGAACAGGTTGAACAATCTCTCCAATTTGTGGAAGATTTGACTCTGGCAGCCCAAGAAGTTGCAGATAATGCCCAAAAGGCCGCCGAAATTGCTAAAAAAGCCTCTGAAACTGCGGTCACTGGTGGAACAACCATGGACCAAACAGTGGATAGTATTGACCAACTACGAGAGACGGTTGCTGAAACAGCCAAGAAGGTGAAACGACTGGGTGAGTCTTCACAGCAGATTTCTAAAGCGGTTTCGTTGATTAACCAAATCGCCTTGCAGACCAACCTCTTGGCTATTAACGCCAGTATTGAGGCAGCTCGGGCTGGAGAAGAAGGCAGAGGTTTCGCGGTGGTTGCGGAAGAAGTGGGGGCCTTGGCGTCTCAATCCGCCACAGCAACCAAAGAGATTGAGCAGATTGTGGAAAACATTCAGCTAGAGACAGCTGAGGTGGTCAATGCCATGGAAGTGGGTACGACTCAGGTGGTCGAAGGGACGCGCATGGTTCAAGATACCAAGCAAAGCCTAGGGCAAATTGTGGAAGTGTCGCAACAAATTTCGAACTTGGTGCAAACTATTTCTAGTTCTACAGCCTCGCAAACCGCTAAAGCCCAGATGCTATCTAAGCTCGTCCAAAACGTGGCGAAAGTGTCTGAAAGTACCTCTGGTTCTTCCCGCCAGGTTGCAGGTTCACTGCAAGAAACGGTGGAAATTGCTAGGCAGCTCCAAGCTTCTGTGAGTACCTTTAAAATTGCGAGCGATACGTAGGGCCTTCCCTCTATTGTCTTGATGTTAGGGAATGGTGTTGTTCTGCAAACGTAGCACCTTCCCAACCCTTGACAATTGTCAGGCAAACAGAGAGATGTTTACGCCAATATCTTTATCTGGCTGGTTGCCTATTTAATAACTGGTACTGAGAGATATACTATGCCCCACGATAGTGAACAGGAAGTCCGGCTTCAGTTTCTAGAAGAAGCCTATGAATATTTAGACCAAATTGAATCTGGATTACTGGGGATAGGGACCAATGGCGTCGATCGCCAGCAGATCGATGGGGTTCTGAGAGCGGCCCACTCTATCAAAGGGGGGGGTGCCTTAATGGGATTTGATTCCCTGAGCCAAATTGCCCACCGGATGGAAGACTTCTTCAAGGTGCTCAAAATTGGCAAGATTGAAGTTAACGGCGAAATCGAAAGTCTGCTGCTGGCGGGTATGGACTGCATGCGCCAAGTTGCAGCCCTCAATCAGCAAGAGCATGATGTAGATGACTCCTGGCTAGAGACTCAAGCGAATCCGATCATGGAGCAGCTATATGAGCATCTAGGTGAACCCAATCCAGAAGACGAAGCATCCCTGATCTCTTCAGACGTGGGTGAAGACATGAGCATCGTCCTGTTTGAGTCAGAAGTTGAGGAGTGTTTACAGCGGTTAGAAGAACAACTATCCAGCCAAAATATCCCCGTCATCGTAGCTGAATTTGACAGCACGCTGGAAGAGTTGGGTGGCTTGGCTGAAATGCTTGATATTCCAGCATTTCAGGGTCTTTGTCAATCGACTATGCACTATCTTAATACCGCTTCTTCTGATCAGCAGCTACAAATTGCTGAGGTGGGGCTGCAAGAATTGAGGCGTTCACAGGCCATGGTGCTGGTAGGGCAAAAAGAGGCTATCCCCAGTGCTCTGGATGTTAGTGGTCTTGGAAATATTATCCCACTTGAGACGACTGACTCTGAGGTGGCACCTGAGATTTTGGCTGAGGAAACTGATCTATTTGCTGCTGCAGATTTGGACCTTGCCCCCCTAGAGTTAGAAGCTGCCTCAACATCAGAAGCCGATCCATTTGCAGGGCTTGATTTATCTCTAGAGCCTCTCGATCTAGGTCTTGAGTCCACACCAGATCCTTTACTGGAGAGCCTATCAGATGCAGAAACCTCTACTGAACCAGATCTTGTCTCCAATGCAGATTTAGATCTGTTTGAGAATGTGGACTTGGCGAGCCTAACTGAAGAGGTGGCCGCCATGACTCCAGAAGCCCTTGACCTCTCTATTCCAGAAGTCAAAGCCATGGGGGCTGAAAGCAATGAGGTACCTCTAACTGCAGACAGCGTAGACTGGTCAGAATCATTTGCAGAAGATGCTGCAGATCTAATTACTTCTCTTAATTCACCTCCTATAGAGCAGCCTCTAGACATTCCTGCTATTGAGGCTCCAACAGCCAAACCTGCTGCAACAAAAAGAGCCAAAGCCCGTGCGGTCGTCAAACCTAAGGCAGACTCGGCACCAGAGACAACCGACAGCACCATTCGCGTTCCTGTGAGTAAACTCAATCAACTCAATGAGTTGTTTGGAGAACTCATTATTGAACGAAATGGTTTACAAATGCAGTTAAAGCAGCTGCGGACACTCACAGAACTCTTAAGGGATCGAGTGCATACTCTCGATAAATCTAACGCCCAGTTGCGGTCTGCTTATGACAAGATTTCGGTTCGCGATGTGTCTATGCAGCAGGCTGCTCCATTGGTGGCCGTGGGGGCAGGGGCCTATGATTCTGGTGGCGACTCTCCCCTGAATTTCAGCAGTCCCCATCTCGACAATGATTTTGACTTATTAGAAATGGACCGCTACAGCGAGATGCACTTGCTGTCGCAAGCTCTGATGGAAGCTGCCGTCCAGATTCAAGAGGTGACGGGAGATATCAATACTAGTGTGGGTGAGGCGGAACAAACCACACGAGGATTGACGCGAACATCTAAATTGATTCAGACCAATATGACTCAGGTGCGGATGCGGCCTGTTTCTGAACTATTGAGTCGCTTCCCTCGGGTGTTGAGAGATTTGAGTTTGCGGTTTGGGAAGCAAGTTGAGCTCAAGATCATTGGGGGATCGACCCTAGTAGACCGATCCATTTTGGAATCGTTGAATGACCCGCTAATTCACTTAATCCGTAATTCTTTTGACCATGGGATTGAACAGCCAGATGCACGGATAGCAGCAGGCAAATCTCCTAAGGGCTTAATTGAAATTCGGGCAACGTATCGAGGCAACCAGACTCAAATCACGATCAAGGATGATGGGGGAGGAATTAACCTCGATAAAGTCAAAAATCGGGCGATGGAAATGGGGCTAGATGCTGAGGATCTGCGGAATGCCAGCACTGGTGACTTGCTCGATCTTATTTTTGAGCCGGGCTTTAGTACCGCTGTTGCCGTCACGGATTTATCGGGTCGAGGCGTCGGCATGGATGTTGTACGCACGAATTTACAGCGAATTCGGGGATCCATTGCTGTGGATACAGAGGCAGGGGTTGGCACCACTTTTACGATTTCTGTGCCCTTTACGTTATCGGTGATTCGAGTATTGCTGGTTGAGGTTGCCAATATGATGTTGGCCTTCCCCACGGATGTGGTGGAAGAGATGATGCTTCTACAGTCTGAAAACATCTTAGATAGTGCTGGAACCGAGGTACTCAATTGGGATGGCGAGATGGTGCCGTTAATGCGGTTAAACCAATGGTTACAACTGCCGAGAATGGCTAAGCTACCGGATACCGAAGAAACTCCCAGTATTAATGCACCGACGGTATTGATGATTGCAGATGGGAATGAGTTGGTGGGCTTACAAGTCGATCGCTACTGGAGCGAACAAGAAGTCACGATTCGCCAGACGGAAGGCAATATTTCGATGCCGGAGGGATTCGCGGGCTGTACGATTTTGGGGGATGGTCGCGTTGTACCGCTGATTGATGCCCTCAGCCTACTCAACTGGATGAATGACCGCAATAATGATTTTACGGGTGGTTCAGGGGCTTTGACCGGATCCTTGACTGACTCTGACAGACCGACTTATGACTCACCTGCACAACAGCAAGCGTTGGTGATGATTGTGGATGATTCAGTCAACGTTCGGCGCTTTTTGGCCTTAACCCTAGAAAAGGCAGGGTATCGAGTCGAACAAGCTAAGGATGGCCAACAGGCTCTAGAAAAACTGGAAGCTGGCTTGCCCATTCAGGCAGTGGTTTGTGATATTGAAATGCCCCGGATGGATGGCTATGGTTTCTTAGCCCATGTGAAGGCTAAGCCTGACTTTAAGTCTATTCCGGTGGCGATGTTGACGTCTCGCAGTGGCGATAAGCATCGGAAACTAGCGATGACTCTGGGGGCGTCTGCCTATTTCTCTAAGCCGTTTAGAGAGAAAGAACTTCTACAAACCCTAGAGCAGTTTACCCAAACAAAATGATATTGAGTGATTAGAACATCATGGCTATTTTTTCATCGGTGCGATCGCAGCGCGGTACCAACCGTAAAACTGAAGCGACAGAGCAACTCATCTCATTTCAATTGCGGGGAGAATGGTTTGCTGTGCCAGTCACGGCGGTGCAAAAGGTGATTCCCATGGGGAAAATCTATGGTGACCCTAATAATACTGGCATCAGCCTGGCTCTCCACCAAGGTCAGGAAATCATGGTCGTGGATGTGGGGCATCTCATTTTCAATGAGACAGCCCAGTCTAAAAAGTTAGCAGCAACCCCAGCTGAAGATAATGCTATGCGAACATCACATCAATGTCTCGTTCTGGTAAAAACTGCTGAAGGGGGTGTCGTGGGTGTGCCTATTGATTCCCAACCCATTATCCGTCGAGCTGGACAATCACAATTTTCTCCCCTACCAAGCTCTTATCTGGATCGGGGAAATATCAACTGTGTTAGTTCTATGATTGTGGATGATGGAGGAACAGAGCCATTATTTCTGCTAGATCCTGAACAGCTCAGCTCTATCTAATTCAATCTACTTCAATTGGAAGTGATCGTTTTAGGGAGTACATCATCTTCAAATAGTCCATATCTCTCTTTTCTAGAAACAAGCGCTCCAGGTTTTGGAGTGGCTCGGTCTTGCGGCAACAATGGTATTGCCAATACTGAGCCCTGCAATGTGACATTAATAGCTAGGGAAGTACCCGAGTATTTAAGTCCCTCTGCT
>CALDHF010000212.1 GCA_937941595.1 uncultured Acaryochloris sp.
ATAATCGGGGGTGTAATGGGTAAAGTTCATGGCCAATTCCCGCCGTACAATCAGTTCTTCGATATAGGTGTCCACATTGTCGCGAGGGGCATCGACCATCGATTGAATCTGTAAGGCCAAATAGAGAGGAGAGATTTGGCCAAAATGCAGATATTGACTCATATAAGAGACATCATCTGTCTGGGGCTGATTGCGATGGTCAGCGTAGATGGCAAAGGATTTTCGCAGAAATTTCTCAAGGATCTGCTTGGCTTTGGTGGTGCCCCCTTGAAAGAGAGAACTGACGGGAGGCACGCTGCAATCTAGAGGAAGCTTAGCCAAAACGGTGTCAATATTGCTGAGGTCTAAGCCCGTGAGATCTAAATCGAGGGAAGATTGCTGAACAGGGGTGGGGTCTAACGCCACCAAAAATCGATCTAAGTGGCGATGGATGCGGGGGCGGATGGTGCGGGCGGCATAATTTGCTTTGACGGAGGCTGTTTCCACGGGAACCACGACTTCGGATTCCACTTGGATCACCTGACAAGGTGCATTTTGGGCCACATTGTCTCGCCACTGGCGTTGGAAGCGGAGGTAGCCGCGATCGCAAACCACTAACGACGCCTCTTTCCCTAGTTCCAAGGCAATCTGATCAGGCGTGCCATAGCGCATCACAAATTTGATCCCGCGTTGAATCAAAGCTTGTTCAGTATCCTGCAAGCCCTCCAACATAAAGGTGTAATGACGCAAGTTGGAGCCTGGGTAATCGGCCATCAAGCCAAAACAAACCACCATAGGCTGTTGCAAGGCGTTAGCTCGCTGAATAGCATATTCTAGGGCATGGTTATACTCTGCCCGCTGGGACTGCTGCATCCAGTACAAGACATAGCGCCCCTGTTGCACATCCTGATGATTCAATTTTTGGATGCGTTCTTCTTGAATGTCCGAACTTGCCATGCCTGATTGTTGAGACTCTCTACAGCGACCTAATCTTTGTCTTAACGCAGAATGCGCTTAAAAATCTACGCAAAGCCTGGGCCTAAAAGCATCATCAACAGTCTTATCCACGTTGTTAAGGGTCTCTGGCCGTCCCTGGAGATGGCTCTATCATTTCGGACCACACCTTCAAAATAGGTAGGAGATGATTTTAGGTGCATAAAGATTTATAGGTAGAAGAAGCCCCGCCTTCATCACCGTAGAACGCTGAGGCATGAAAAGATGACGGCAGCCTCATTATTGCAAGAACAATAGTTATGAATAAGAAACAGCTTCAAGACTATAGTGATGCCTGGAACAAGCATGATATTGACAGAATTATGGAATTTATGACCGAGGACTGTGTATTTGAACCGGGAGGAGGCCCGGAAAAATTCGGAACTCGATATGAAGGTTACGATGCGGTGCAAAAAAGATTTATAGAAGTCTGGACAGATATTCCAGATGTGACGTTTGTGGATGCGATCCACTTTACAGACGGCAACTACGGCTGTTCTGAATGGACCCTGATGGGAACAACCAGAGACGGAAAGACGATAGAAGTAGACGGTTGTGACTTATTTACCTTTGAACATGGAAAAATAAAGTCGAAAAGATCCTATATCAAAAATCGACGCTAGCCCTGATCACTAGAGGATTACGTGTGCCATTGCCACAAGGGCTGAGATAGGTTTAGTAAATGTTTAAGAGATTTTGGAATAAGCAAACTACCTAGTCTTTAAAAAAAGCACAATGAGAGGTAGTGCTGAATTTCCCCGGTCTGCCTTCGATGCTGTGGAGGGTCAATGGTTCATAGAAAATGCTTTGGGTGGCCGGAGCATCTCACTCTAATACCCCTAGAGTTAAAGGGAGAGTCGTCAACAAAGTAGGTGTGAACAGAGGCAGGCGCTATGGATACTAATGCCATTCTTGGGCAAGCTCAGCCCCAAAACGTCAGTGACGGCAAAGTTGGACCGTTGCTGAACACAGAGGAGTCAGGGGCGTACCAACTGATTTTGGTCTGGCCCCAATTGGGAGATTTCGATAGCCTAGAATATGCATGGTGGATTCAGCGGCAGGCCGGTCAGCTCAGCACCCAAGGGGTGCAAGTACGAGCCGTAGGGATTGGCAATCGGGAGTCGGGTCAACGATTCTGTGACTTTACGGGCTTTCCAGCCAAGGATTTATATGTAGACCCCAAGGGTGACCTCCACCGCCAGCTTAATCTCTATCCAGGCTTAACCTGGACCGTGCCGTTTTTTACACCTGTTCAGAACTCCTACCTGAATTTGCTGCTGATGTGTGCAGGCATTGGCAGCCCCGGTACCCTGACTGAAGTCTTTCGCGGTTACAAAGGCGATCGCAACGCCCCCCAATTGATTGCCGATGAAGAAACCGTGCAAGCTTTCCCCCTGCCCCCGGTGACCGGGGCCTTATTCAATCGAGCTGGGGGTAAAGGGTTTCAGCGACCCTTTGAATTGGCAACCCTGCGCCTCCGGAATATGGCAGAAGTCTTGAAACACTGGCAAACCTACGTCCCTGATGCCACCTACCTCACCCAGCGAGGCGGGACATTTCTGTTCGATGATCGGGGAGAGTTGGTGTATGAACATCGCGATCGCAACATTCTCGGCTTCGCAGCCAACATGAGCAATCCCCTATCTTTCTTGCAGGAATTCCGCGACTAAATTCCCCTACATTCACAGCTATGCTGAGGCCTAACAGCAGCGACTGTGCCAGCAGTCTCAATGTTGGCAACACACCTCAGTTCTCCTGGCTTGCAGTACCAACCAGGTGATCAGGTTTTGGAACTTAGCTGTGCGGCAGGTGCAACCCTTAGCGTTCTCTACACTCGATTCCCAGGCTCGGTATTACCAGAGCTATCAGCTCGTCCAGGCTGGGTGCGAAAGCAGGGCATTCAGAGCCTGCACCCCTCGCAACTGGTTCGACAGCGGTAGATGTCCTTTCGGAGCACTCAGATCCCATGTAAATCCCCCCGGATAGCGCGTCCAATCCCGACCAGAGCGCCAGTTAATTTTGGGCCATAGGGCATCCCAATTCTTGCCCACACTTAACCACACTTGTCGCTGAATGCTATACCCAAACTTCCCTTCAGAATGGGCTAACCAGAGTTGATTAATGGTTTGCAGATCCGCAATCGGGTATTGTTCTATTTCCGTGAAATAGATCCATTTGCGCTTGACCGCTGCTGGACCGGATAGCTCACAGAGTTTATTCAGGGTCAAGGCATCCGCAGCCTCAAACTCCTGTTTGGCCAGTAATTGTTGTAACGGTAAATAGTCAATGCCTTGTTCAGACTTGAGAGGCACCACGCCTTGACCAAAGTGCTGCTGTAAAAAGCCTTGAACATCTGATGCCTCCGTCTTGAGCAATAACTCATAACAGCGACCATCCACGAAAGTGGGCGGCACAGATTGCTGCTGTCGAGACAACAAAAAGTTTTGCAAAATCGGATAACCTGCGTCTCCAAAAGCCAGGATATCTGGCATAACCTGAAGCTGTGTTTTCTCAGATCCAGTGGTGAGTTGAGCTTCAAGCTCATTAATATTGGCTGTTTGCGATTGAGCAGATGCGTCCATAGACTCGTAGCGAATGTACCCTGTATCCTAAGCTATCAAAACCTGAGGGGTCTGACGAGGAGATGACTTAGGATTTTACATACTGATGGATTATGAAGGGATATCCTTTCACCACCAAAAAGTCTTTCAACCCATAGATAGAAAGAACTTGAGCTGTTCAACTCATAATATCTAATGTGTCTGTTCGGATAGCGGATAAGACCCGATACACATCCACCTGTTCGGCTTTGCCCTTGAGAGATAAGGTTCCCCAATCTTCTACGGCAAAACGATTTTCTAGATAATTGAGGGTTTCTTTGGCAATCAGAATCCGACAAGGGGTGCTTTGACGGTGTTTATCCAAGCTTTCTAGACGCGATGCCGTATTGACACCATCTCCAATGACGCCATATTCCAAACGGGTTTTACTGCCTAAACTGCCCACAACCACTGACCCAGTAAAGATTCCGGCCCGCATTTTCACTTCGGGTAACCCAGCTTTGCCCCAGTGTTGATTGAGTTGCTCTAGGCGCGCTCCCATATCCAAGGCACAGGCCACCGCATTTTGAGTATCCCGTGCGATCGCGGCCTGGTCTTCATGGGCAATCGGCGCCCCAAACACCGCCATTACCCCGTCTCCGGTGAATTTATTCACCACACCATGATAGGCTTGCACGCTCTGGGTCATGGCCTCCAAATACTCATTGAGCCACCCCAACAACCGTTCAGGAGTTAGTTTCTCCGAGATCGTGCTAAACCCCTTCAAATCCGTAAATAGCAGTGTGGCCGTGATCTTTTGGCCCGTCAGCTTGCCATCTTCTAGCAGTTCACTCCGGCGTTGCCAGAGGGTTGCGGCGATTTCTGGAGACGTACTCTGGCCCAAAAGTTTCATCACCATCTGTTGTTGACGTTGGGCCTGCTGGGCATTGTAAAGCACCATACTCCCTAGCCCTCCCACAAATCCGAGGAAGGGGGGTACCATCGGAATCCATATCTGATAGAAGAACAGCGTTCGACAGACGCCATATAAGACCACTAAGGCCATGCTGCTGCCCAGGGCTAACCCCAATGGATGCCGAATCCCCCAGGCCAGCAGACTCCCGATTAAAGCCCAGCCGACAATCCACGCCATTTCTCCAGATTCTGTCCAGACGGCAATCAGGGGGCGCGCCCCAGTAGCTGCATCCAGGAGCTGGCTGACCATTTGGGCATGAATCACAATCCCAGGCATGGTTTGCCGATCCCTTAAGCTCGAACTGTAGGGGGTATGAAACAGATCTTTGCCACTTTCTGCTGTGGTGCCAATGATCACAACCCGATCCTTGATCTGTTGGGGGCTGACCTGATCCGTTAACACTTGTGTGAGACTCACCTGCTCTACACTCTGACGGGCTGACCGATAATTGATCAGGATTTGATAGCCTCGGGTATCGGCATTGATATAGGATCCATCATTGCTTTGTAAAGGCCAAAAGACTGTCGGCCCTATTTGCAACACATTGGGGTCAAGGGTGCTGGGATATTCCTCAATGCCGTCATCCTTGAGATACCGCAGCGCCATGCGCAAGGCAAAAGAAGGAAAATATTCGCCTTGATACAGTAAATTTCGGCGAATAATACCGCCGGGATCGACGACAACATCATTAAAGCCCACTTGTGTTTCAGGAACGCCTTCGGGTGGAGGAATAGCGGCTTCGTCTTCGCTTCCCAATTTGGTAATGGCAATCATCCGGTCGGAGCCTTGCAGTTGGGCGATTAGTTGACTATGGCCCTCCCGATCTGTGGGCTGCTTCAAATTGGGAACCGGTAAATTCCGCCACAGATCCAGACCCACCACCCGAGGCTGAGATTTTTGCAGCTTTTGCAGGAGGGTGGCTAAGGTGCGATCAGGGACAGGCCACTGACCTAACCGTTGAATATCGGCTTCGGTAATCCCGACAACTAGCACCCGTGGATCAGCTGCCAAATCGGGCTGAGATTGGACAAAATGGTCATAGGCAGAGAGTTCGAGGGCCTGCAATCCTTCAAAACGCAGGAATCCTAAATGCCATCGGGTGATTTGCCGAAGGCCCAAAACGAAGCTACCCACAGCAACTCCCAAAAGGGCGGCAATGGCCAAGTTAGGCAAGCGGAGATGCAAGGGTGACAAAAACTTGGCCAAAATCCCAAACCAACATGCAGTTGCGGTATGAGTATAGTGTAGAGCGATAGTACTGATAAATTAATATGGCCGACTATCTAGTAGCGACAGTACGAGATCGCATTCAAGCCGAAGAAGTTTACTTGGCATTGCAAGAAGCAGGTTTGCCCACATCTACCCTCAGCATTTTTGGCACGGGCTTCAAGCCGGGTTCAGAGTGTAATCATTTTGATCCTGCTGTCACCACCAAGAGACAGATGAAGCGAATGATCTTCTTGTTGTTACCCCTAGGATTCCTAGGAGGCACCATTTTCTATCAATCGACCCGGATGGATTTGGCTCCTAGCTTAGGACGGATCGGCAATACCATCATTGGTGGAGTCTTAGGGGCAGGTTCTGGAGCCATGGGTGGCTTTTCCATTGGGGGTGGGTTGAAGTTAATGCTCGATAAAACCGTGCCCTATGAACAGCAACTCCAAGCTGGCAAGTATTTAGTGGTGGTTCAAGGGCCCGATTTAAAAATGCGTCAGGCGAATCGAATTTTAACAACCCTCGATCTGGAAAAATTAGAGTTTCATGAGCGCCCAGATTGAATCAACCTAAACGACATCGATGACCGGGCCTTGTGCAATCAGCAATTGTCTGTTCTAATCTAAGCCAAGATTAAGCTTAAAAACTAACCGTATTCGGAAAACGAAGAATAGGTTAATTTTGGTCTCGGTCGTGATGCTCAAAGTCAATATAATATTTCAATATCAATGACCATATTTTCGAAGGTTTAAGCCAATCTCTTATCTATCATCTTGAGTCTAACTAAACTTGAGTGAAAACCACTTTTTTGATTTATCACTATATTATTTTTCTTATGTCTTTTTCTAGTTTTTTTGCTAGAATATCAATAGTCTGAATCTTATCTAATTAAACTTAATTGATATAGTATTTATTCATTATTCAAAATTATAAAATTATTGGTATGAAATCTTTGGTCAATCGGACCTCCATCTTTGTGGATGGAAATAATATGTTTTATGCTCAGCAAAAGAATGGCTGGTTTTTCGATCCTCGTCGAATTTTAAGCTATTTCACTGAACCCAGTGACGTTCGTTTAATTAATGCGTTTTGGTATACCGGATTGAAAGATCCTCAAGACCAAAGGGGATTCCGAGATGCCCTGATCAGTTTGGGCTATACCGTTCGCACCAAAATCCTCAAAGAATATTACGACGACACGTCCGGTCGCTATTCTCAAAAAGCCAATTTAGACATAGAAATTGTCATTGATATGTTTAATACGGTCAATCAATATGACCAGGTTATTTTATTGAGTGGAGATGGTGATTTTGAGCGGGCAATTGAGCTATTAAGATCCAAAGACACGCATATTACGGTGGTATCGACGGAAGGAATGATTGCCCGAGAACTTCGCAATGCCACTGACCAGTATATCGACCTGAATAAAATCCGCGATCGCATCGAAAAATTTGATCCTTAAACCCTTGCCCGCCCCATACTGCAACAAATCCTGAATCCGTAGCTTAGAATAAGGGCATTAGTCCTATATACTTTCCTACCCGTGCATAGGTAATGGATGCAGCCATGATTAAATTTCAGCCCCAACAGGTCGATCGCATTCTCATTTTTGATACTACCCTGCGAGATGGTGAGCAATCTCCTGGTGCAACCCTTCATATCGATGAGAAACTCACGATTGCTCGCCAGTTGGCAAGATTGGGCGTTGACATCATCGAAGCCGGGTTTCCCTTTGCAAGCCCGGGTGACTTTAAGGCAGTTCAACAAGTTGCGGATCAAGTCGGCCTTGAAAATGGACCGATCATTTGTGGATTAGCCCGAGCCACTCGCCAAGATATTAAAGCGGCGGCAGAGGCCCTCAAACCGGCGGCACACCATCGAATTCATACCTTTATCGCCACATCTGATATCCACCTAGAATACAAGCTCAAAAAGACTCGACCCGAGGTATTGGCAATTGCAGCAGAGATGGTTGCCTATGCTAAGTCCTTCACCGATGATGTGGAATTCTCGCCCGAGGATGCGGTGCGGTCGGATCCAGACTTTTTGTATCAGGTATTGGAAAATGCGATCGCAGCGGGTGCTACCACCGTCAACATTCCCGATACGGTGGGTTATACCACTCCCCACGAGTTTGGGGCCCTGATTCGCGGCATCTCAGAAAATGTCTCCAATATTGATCAAGCGGTGATTTCAGTCCATGGTCACAATGACTTAGGATTAGCGGTCGCCAACTTCCTAGAAGCCATCAAGAATGGGGCTCGTCAGCTTGAATGTACAATCAACGGCATTGGCGAACGCGCAGGCAACGCGGCCTTAGAAGAGCTAGTCATGGGCCTCCATGTCCGCCGCCAGTACTACAACCCTTTCCTGGGTAGACCACCTGAATCAGAAGCCCCCCTCACCAACATTGACACCCAACAAATCCATAAAACCTCCCGCATGGTGTCTAATCTCACCGGGATGTTGATCCAACCCAATAAAGCCATTGTCGGGTCCAATGCCTTTGCCCATGAATCTGGGATTCATCAAGACGGTGTCCTCAAAAACAAGCTCACCTACGAAATCATGGATGCCCAATCCATTGGCTTAGGAGACAATCAAATTGTGATTGGCAAGCACTCCGGTCGCAATGCCTTCCGGGCTCGTCTCCAAGAACTCGGGTTCGACCTGTCGGAACAAGATCTCAACAAAGCCTTTGTCCGCATCAAAGAACTGGCGGATAAAAAGAAAGAAATCTCCGATCGGGATATAGAAGCCATTGTCAAAGACGAAACCCAATCCCAGGTGATCGGGGGCTTTCGCCTAGAGCGGGTTCAAGTTTCCTGTGGCGATCATGCCTGTCCCACGGCCACCGTGACCCTCTACACCCCCGACAATCAAGAGCTGACCGATGCTGCCATCGGCACAGGCCCTGTCGATGCCGTGTATCGAGCTATTAATCGCGTCGCCAACGTTCCCAATCGCTTGATTGAATTTTCAGTCCAATCGGTGACGGCGGGGATTGATGCCATCGGGGAAGTCACCATCCGTCTACAGCAAGAAGACAAAATTTTCGCTGGCTATTCGGCTAATACCGATATCATCGTGGCGTCGGCCCAAGCCTACGTCAATGCCTTGAATCGTTTACATGCGTCTACCCAACAGCCTGCCCAATCCCTAGACAGTGATCCTTTGGCAGAGCAAACGGTCCATGCTTAGAGTAGCGAGCTAACAACGCTCTATAATCCCAGTTAGCTTCACGGCTAACTGGAGACGCTGCCCTGATTATGTGATATGACCTCTCATACCTCTTTACCTTCGGATTCTCAGCAACTGTTACATGCTGCTCAGCAAGAACGCGATCAGGCTCAAGCAAGCGCCAAACGGTGGCGACGTCTCTATGAGACAGAAGCTCAACAGCGCCAACAAGAAGCCCAGATTGCGGAGCAAACCATTCAAAGTTTAAGGGCAGAGATTCAACAGCTCTGTCAGTTCTCTTCCGGTCCCCAGGTGTCCCTACCGCCTTCAGGACAAGGGGCGGTAGTGATGTCCAATTCTGTTCCCCATCTGCACAACCAACTCGCCGATTTGGTGGCTGAACGGGATCAGCTGTTGCAAGCTTTAGAGCAAGAACAGAATAACCATGCCAAAACCCGAGAAAATTTGATCAGTGCCCTGGGGGATGCTTTAGACGCTCAAAAACCCCAACAATCCTCAGCTTTGTCGTCTTCGCCCCGCGCTCGGGCCGGAGCGATCATCAGGAAAGATAGAAATGGCCGTAAAGAGACATAGGCGGCGGTGGCGTACGGGTTTATCTGCTGGGTCTCGAGTCTGCAAGAGGGGCGATCACAACTTTTGTTCAATACTTTCCATGGCCTGCAAATAGGCAGGATCATCGGCTTGCACAGAGTCGGGCCCCTCGGGCTGGGTGCCACTGTCTTCAAGATCGTCGTGGAGCGCTCGGCGGGCATTGTCTGCAATGACAACATTTGCCAGCAAGTCTAAAGACTCCTCTTTACCCAGACTATTGAGAGCACTGGCATATTTGCGACTATGGGTCGGCCGCACAGATTCTTGGCAATAGTTCGATAATTCGCGACTTTCAGTCATGACCCGAAAGGCAAAATCTTTTTCTTGGCCATTGCCACACAACACCATATAGAGCAGGTTAATCATGGATGCATCATGACCTTGGATATTATATTTGGCGGTAATTTGTGGCCAATACCGCAAGGCCTTTAAACCTTCCAACCCCCCTTTATTAAGGCTGGCATCATCACACCATTGCTCAAACTCTTCAATACTGAAAGGGCAACGCCCCAATTCACTCATGGACTTCGCTAACACTTGACCCGCCTGAAAGTTGCGAGTAGGTTGTCCCGTCGTCGGATTCATCATGCTGCCCCGAACATCGGCTACCATAGCGGTGAGCTGCGAGAAGGTATGGTCCCGAACTTTTTCCATATCGCCCCCTTGATTGAGGGTTGCTTCAATTCTAGGGACACCGTAGCCTAGCTCTGTGAGGGCAATGGGTTGTTGGTTATACAGTTTGTCCCGATCGTGGCGGCACATGGAAACGGCTGCGGCTTGATCCAAACACTGATCCAAGAGCAGGGTTAGCAAGGTCGGTAAAATTCCTGGATTATCCCAATGGAATTCATGGCCAAATCCCGCAAAGATAGAGGCCATATTTTTGGCCGCTTTCATATACTGGGCCTCGACGTTGTGGATGCCAGGGGCAACTTGAATATTCAGAGAGACTCTCCCCAGCAGAAAAGCGCCTAGGAGTGCTGTCAAGGCATTGGGATGGCAAAAATTGGCTGTAAAGCTGTCTACCGGATCTCTCAAAGCCCCATGGCGGTGAAACCCAGAGAAAAACGCTAGGTTTGGTTGTCTTTCACATAGGACATAGGATTCGTTCGTGAGTTTGTTATGGGTAAAAGATCCTGCTAGACATGCCAACACTACGTTTGGGCGGCCTAGTTTTTGGCGAAGGGCACAGGCTTCTTCTAGATCTTGCTCAATGTAGTTGCTGTTGGCGCTTAAGATCACCAACTCACACTGGGCAATCAGATATTCGAGATCGTTGGTTATGGTCTCATGGCCTTCTTCGTGACGGGCCATGCGATGCATATTGATGACATGATCGGGATCCATGCCATTGATGGCTTCTTCGGAAAATGCCCCCATCAGCTCTCGTCCAGGCCGAGGGGCCATCATCAAATCTGTTCCACCTGATTGCATGACGGCATTGTATGCAAGGGAGCCTGGATATAAACCAATGCTATAGAACCCAACCTTGGCATGTTCTAATTCACGGATGCGTTCTTTAATATAGTTTTTGTCCAACGAATCATCAAAAAAACTATTCCGCATTAATTTCTACACTCAGGTAAGTTTTGAACAGGAGAATTTAGGCTGTTAGTCTAAAATGCTACTCTCAAATAACCATTGTAAAACGCCGACCCTGCATGACTACATTGATTCATCCCACTGCCGTGATTCATCCTCAGGCTGAAGTCCATGACAGTGTGGAAGTGGGGGCTTATGTGGTCATCGGTGAGCAGGTGACTCTAGGACCTCGGACTCGGGTCGGTCATCATACTGTGATTGAGGGTTGGACAGAGATTGGAGCTGATAATCATATCTCTGCGGGAGTGGTGATTGGCACAGCCCCCCAGGACCTCAAATATCAAGGCGAAAAAAGTGGGGTAAAGATTTGCGATCGCAACCTGATTCGCGAGTATGTCACGATTCATCGGGCCACGGGGGACCAAGAACGTACCTATATCGGCAACGACAATTTGTTGATGGCCAATGTACATGTCGGCCATAATTGCCAGATTGCAGATAGCGTCGTTATCGCCAGCATGGTCGCGCTTGGTGGATATGTCCATATAGCCTCCCAAGCCAATATTGGCGGGGTGCTAGGCGTCCATCAGTACGTGCATATTGGCCAACTCGCTATGATCGGCGGCATGAGTCGCATTATTCGGGACGTCCCTCCTTTTATGCTGGTGGAGGGCCACCCCGCTCGGGTGAGAGCCTTAAATCAAGTCGGTCTGAAGCGAATGGGGTCGGAAAGTCGAGAAATTATGCCTATGCTCAAGCAAGCCTTTCGGTTACTCTACCGTTCCCATTTCACTCTTACCCAAGCCATCCCTCAACTCGCCTCGATCTCTACCCATCCCTGGCTGCAAACGCTCTGTCAGTTCTTACAAGAGTCCCAAAAACAGGGTAGACGGGGATTAACACCCGGCCGTCACTTGCTCTCCAACTCGTAAGTTCTGATGACGCAGTCCATTCGGATTTTCTTGAGTACCGGAGAGGTTTCAGGAGATCTACAGGGAAGTTGGTTAGTGTCAGCGCTGTTCAAGGAGGCGGCTGCCCAACAGTATGATCTGGAGATTGTGGCCCTCGGTGGCCCTAAAATGGCTGCTCAAGGCGCTACCCTACTAGGCGATACCAGCAAACTGGGCGCGATTACCCTTCTCAATGCCTTGCCCTATGTCTGGCCAACCCTGAAGTTACATCAACGCGTGATGAGCTATCTCCAAGCCCATCCGCCAGATATCGCCATACTCATTGATTATGTCGGTTCTAATTTACGGCTGGGCAAACGACTCAAGCAGCGATTCCCAATACCTGTCATTTACTATATTGCCCCCCCAGAATGGGTCTGGTCGCCTAACCCAGGGGTGACCAGACAATTGGTGGATCTCTGCGATCAAATGCTGGCCATTTTCCCCCAAGAAGCCACTTATTTTGCCCAGAAGGGAGCCGCTGTTCGCTGGGTGGGACATCCGCTCCTGGATCAACTGGACCAGATTCTGAGCCGTGAACAGGCTCGACAACAGCTGGAGATTCATCCCCAGAAACCCATCATTACCTTAATGCCAGCCTCTCGTCGGCAAGAACTGCACCATATTCTGCCCGTGCTGTTAGCGGCGGCCCAGCACATTCACCAGCAGATGCCAGACGTCCAGTTCTGGATTCCCGAAGCATTACCCACCTATCGCCCTATTTTGACCCAGGCCATTCTGGACTCTGGGTTGCCTATTTCCCTGACAACAGCCACCCAAACTCTGCTCGCCGCCTCAGATTTGGTTATCTCTAAATCCGGTACAGCGAATTTGGAAGCTGCTTTGTTAGGCATCCCGCAGGTCGTGGTCTATCGCGTCGGGGCCCTGAGTGGTTGGCTATATCAACACATCTTCAAATTTAAGGTGGACTTCATTTCCCCTGTCAATTTAGTGGCAGGTAGAGAAGTTGTCCCTGAACTCCTACAGCAGGAGGCCCGTCCCCAGCGTATTGCCGATCTAGCTTGCCAGTTATGCTCAAATACAGCTCAACGCCAACATATGCTGACGGGCTACCAACAGGTGAAATCTCAATTAGGCGCAGCGGGGGTGGCCCAACGTGCCGCCCAGCAAATCTTTGATGTGCTGACTGAGGCAAAATATCCTCGGATGGACACCCCTTAATTGAGTTCTAGATCGGCGGGCAGTTCACCGATGATGGTTTGATTACTGCTAAAGGTCGATGTACTCAGACTTGGCTTAATGGCCAGCAGGGCAGATGATAGAGACCCCTGGGCAATGGGACGCCATTTCAATGCCGTCAACACAATTCTGACCTTGGCCATCACATCGATGACATTGGAGAAAATACTCCCTTCATCAAAGGCTGAAATCAGCTCAGATGCCCCTTGATGGGTTGCCCATTTTCGTTCCGAAGCCGGGACAAACGTCCGGGTGCCACTGGTTAAAATAATTTTGAGATCGGGTTGCAGATTATGACACCAACGACAGAAGCTGTAGGGGTTGGGTTTCAGAACCGTCATATCCAGCAGTAATAGATCGGGTAGTCCTTTGCCTGATTTCATGGCCTTTGTTAAATATTGAGCCAGATCAATATTCTCATTGAGCCACGTTAAAGAAATGCCTTGAGAGCTCAGGGCTTCTTTCCAAACCTGACCTTGCAGATGAGAGGCTTGCACCATCAGCACATTTTTCGGCGCGGTTTCGATACTGCTTAAGGCTGAATCATCATTCCGATGGTGAAATTCTAATTGGGAGTGACCAATCGTAATCAGATCGCCGTCTTGGAGGGACACCGGCAAGGTGACTCGTTCGCCATTCACGACGGAGCCATTCCCACTCCCCAAATCAATGAGGTAAACCTCTCCTGCTTCCGTCATCCGCAGCTGGGCATGATTTCTCGACGCCCATCGATCCGGTAAAACAATGCTGTTGTCAGGGCTGCGGCCAATGGTCCAAGTTTTCTGACCCACCAACGGAACTTGAGATTGACCAATGGGACTATAAATGATCAAAAGTGACATAGATGAGGAGGAAGTCATACTGTCAAACGGTTGCGAAAAAGAAGGTTCTAACCAAGGATCGGCGGCATGAATAGGTAACGCCGCAGTGAAATGGCCCCCTTGTCCATAATCGCATTTTAGGGCGTTCATCAACATATGCTGTTTTGGCGTATGGATACCATCAGCAATGATCCGAATTCCCAAGGAGTTAGCTAGAGAGAATAAGGAATGGACAGATTCTACACACCCTTTTTGTTCTAGATTACCCAAGAGCATCGGTGACAGTTTAATCCAGTCAATGGCAACCGGAAGCGTGGGGGTTAACCAGTCATAATCTTGGTCATGCTGGATGTAGGCCAGTTGTACACCTTGCGATCGCAACTGCTGTAAATGGGTGAGGATAGAATCTGGAAGTTGGGACCATTCTAATTCTGGCAGCTCCAAGACCAGGTGATGAGGCTCAATCTCTTCTTTGGCGATGATGCGCTCGAACTTAGAGATAAAGTTGGAGGAGGCCAACTGCTGTTTAGTAACAGCGATACAAATTGTCAGGGGCGTGTTGATGGCCGTCCGCTGCCAGTGGTGGAGCTGCTGACAGGCTTTACGAAATAACCACCAACTCATAGACTTGAGCAAGCCTACATCCGTGACCGAATGGATAAACTCCGTCGGTGGCAGCACCCCTTTGGACGGATGTTGCCAATACATCTGGAGGGTAAATCCCCAAAGTTCCTGGGTCTCTAGGCGGAGAATGGGATAGCAGTATAGACGAAATTCGTCATCTTCCAAGGCTTGTCGCAATTCTGTGCCGATTTGCACTTGTGCTAAAGGTTGGATCGGCATATCGGATGAGAAGACAGCGTAACACGCTTTACCGGAAGATTTGGCACGATATAAGGCGATATCGGCATGTCGCAGTAAATCTTCAGGTCTATGTTCAGGATTGCTACACATAGCAATGCCAATGCTCGTAGAAATAAACACCTCGGTATTGTTGAGGGTGAAGGATGTACTTAAGGTCTGTAAGATTCGATTGCTGACTTGGATGGCATCTTCTACGCGCTCAATATTGGTCAGCAATACCGTAAACTCATCCCCTCCCAATCGAGCAACGGTATCTTCAGGGCGCAGGCAGGTTTGTAGTCGGTGACCGACGGCCACTAAGAGTTGGTCACCGACCATATGACCTAAGGTGTCGTTAATGATTTTGAAGCGATCGAGGTCCAAAAAGAGAACTGCAAAAATCTCGTCTCGATGTCTTTGAAAGGATCGACAGGCCTGTTGTAACCGATCCATAAACAGCACACGGTTTGGCAGTTCTGTCAGACCATCATGCAAGGCATCATGCAGCAGTGCTCTTTCGGTCTGTTTACGTTCCGTGGCATCTACCAAGGTCCCAGCAGTGCCTGTAATGCTTCCATCCTCGGCCAGGATCACCTGACGATGGACTTCAAACCAGCAACAACGCCCCTGTTTGGTTAAGTAGCGCACTTCATGGTGATAGGTCTCGGATATACCGTCTACTAAATTTTGAAAGGCTTGCAGATAGCCTTGCCGATCCTCTGGATGCACAAAGTCTGAGAAGGGTTTCCGCAAACTCTCCG
>CALDHF010000213.1 GCA_937941595.1 uncultured Acaryochloris sp.
TGTGCAAAACAGCCTTTTGCTCATCATAGTTACTGCTGCCGCGTGTATAGAGTACCTCACCCCCTATGAGAATGGTGTGTTTTTGCCAGACTACGCTCACTATTAACAGCTTAATCGCCCCCAACTGGTACCAAAGTTGGGAATGAGTGCTCAGCCGCAGCTCAACTAGCGGTAGCCACAACATTTCGAGGTTATGGGGGGGAACGATAAGAACCGTTGTATTTTTTTCGGTGACTTTCGAAGAGAATCGGTAGCGGCAGTCCTTCTGCCAAAGTCTCGATATTGATGCAGCGCAGTGTTTGAAAAAAGATGAACGAGAATCTCAAGGAGCAGATACTATGCAGATATCAGTTGGCGACATAGATACGATTCGTGCAGTGGCAATATCATTGTTAATAAGGTGAGCTAGAGACTCATCATTGGTATCTGGTGATTGCACAAATAGCAAGGCGTTCACAGAGCATATTGCCACTGCAGCATCAACTTTCAGCCTCCTTCATACAATCCATAAAGATGAAAAATAGGCTACTTAATGTTTGAGAATCTATTGGGTGATCCTTTTCTCAAAAACCATAATTATTTGCGACACAATCTGATCTTGGCGATGAATCTCTGATTAAATCGCTAATGTATTGACGCCTAGCCGTAGGGATGTTGATGTTGAGCATGGGATTCCCCCCATACTGATGTACTGTCCAATGATACTTGCGAATATGGCGATGGACTTGATCCATCCATTGGCGTCCACCATTGCTTGGATTTTGAGTATTCCCATTCCAGGCAAGATTGCTTCCTTGGGTCAGTCCCCATTCTCCGATGAAGATATGATCGTCATTAACACCGTGTTTACTTTGCCAGCTAGTAATCCATCCCATCCGTTTATCTAGATTTTTTTCTGTTGCATACGCGGGCTGGTCAGGCCATACTATCCCAGCTTTTCTGCCTTGTAAGCCTTGAAAAGTAAAGATGTTAGGCCAGTAAATGTGACTGGAAAAGTAAAGTTTGCTCTTAGCTGAAGTTCTATCTTCTATTGGCAACTGACTTAAGTAATAATCAGGACTTTTAACCGTTCCGTCCTTGAAATCTTCTTCGAAAAACATAATGATCAGGCGGTGACTCTTATTTTGTTGCCGAATCTTTCGAATCATCTCCTGATAAACCACATTGATGTCAGTCTTGAGGTAGCGGTCAGGATTCCCTTCTTTCATGCCTTGCTTTTGTCTCCAGGCGAAAGCGCCAGGCTCATTGATTAGATCGATGCCCCATATATGGTCATGATATGGACGCTTCTCCAGAAAATCTGCTAAATCAGCAACAGCGTCAGACCAGGCTTTTGAATGCTGAGGATTTTGCCAGAATTTTGACTTATGAGTTAATGTGAAAATATTGGATGAGCCAAAGACTCGATGTGGATCAACAATAACGACAAGACCAGCTCTTTGGGTTTCTAAAAGTTTCTGTTCAAGTAATTGAAAGTTAGCTTGATTTCGACGCCAACGAAAATTCGACTCATCATAATCATAGAGAGGTGTTGCGGCAAAGCTAAGTCTTACCAAGCATGCGCCATAGTATTGACGCATATCATTAAAGTCGTCACGATCTAATGTATCTAATCTTTCTAGATTGAACCCGACCGCTCTTGTATCTGCTTGAGTATCTACTTGAGCCGATGTCGTGCATGATGTCAGGACTAATAATGAGAGAAAGACAATTGTTTTGTGCATTATCTGCATTGGATAAACTAGTCATTCACATTAAATATTAAGTTCTTTCCAAGTTGTTTGTATATAAAAATATGCCAATTTACCCAAATTTTCTGCCAATTTGCCCGAATTTTAGGAACAGATTCTTGAGTTGGTTGTCTATGAACACCTTGTGTTCGCCACCATAATATAGTTAGTAGCCAAGAGCTGTCATTGTTTCTAAAAAGATCGATTGAAGCAATGGATGTATCTCGAATTTATCTCTGGGCTTGGCAGGAGATAATGTTTGGAGAGCATAGCTAAATAATTGCTCATCTGCGGGAAGTTCGCAGAATTCAAGTAATTGCTGCAGGGAATCATGGGGCTGAGACACTAGGTCTTCATAGCGAATTGTGTACAGGCAGTCCGGGTATTCCTGCATACACAGAAGACCTTCCCGCATCGTAGTAATCCATTCTAGAGTAGCCATATCTATTGGATTTTCTAAGTTTTGTCGCTCTGACAGAATATTGGTAAGGTCTTTATCCTGACTGATAATTTGATTCCACAATAAATCCCATTTACGATTGTCTGCCCCCCACCAATCATGATTTTCGACGGGGGACTGTACACCCTTAATCTGCGACCATCCTTCTATAGACTGACAAGTATCCCAACCGTTGCGGATTAATAAAACAAATTTTGCATCTGGGAATAGGGCTTTAACAAATGGAATTCGAAAAATCAACTCTGGATATTTATCCACTACACGTTTAGAAGCAACGGCAGCAAGGTAAGCACCGAAAAGTTGATGGGCATGTTTGCGGACGTTTGCTGAAGCGTCATCTTGGGTTAGCCGATATTGTGCTGAGCTACGACTATAGCTACCAACTAGATCTTCATCAGGATAAATAGAATGCCATAGCGCTTTAGGTTCATTCAAGAAACCGACATCTTTATGTATCGATAAAATTTTCCCCAGAATTGTTGTGCCACTCCGTCCATTGCCAATGATAAAAATAGGTTTATGAACCTTTTTGAGTTGGGGTAGACGCTTTTGTAGGGAAAAGAGCGCCAATACTAACGGATTAATCCATTGTCCTTGGGTTGTTAGAGGACGACCTTCGAATAAGGTATAACTCAGCAGTCGGGTCAGGGTTTTGCGTGGGCTAGTACGAATATATAGTGGGTCAAGCTGTGCAATCATTGTTGAAAAATTGAGTTAGATCTTCGTTTTCTATTTGTCACTTCCGCCTTATCTAGGGTCTAAGGATCTAATGGAGCTTTGGGAAACTCACTCAGCAAAGCCTGCAATAGGGCCACTCGCAAATCCTTCCCTTGGTTCGATAAAAAGGCCAATTAGTAAGGATAACTTCTGATGAGAGATATCTCGATGCAGCCTCGACCAATATCCTAGCAAGTCGCAACTAAAAGGTTTATATTACTCTTTTCTAAGCTGTATCCCCCAACTCAATCAAAGATTCCTGGATGGACATAGCCTCAAATCTGGTATCACTGATGCCAGTCTAAATCATGTTGCCATGGATAACTGTTGTCTTAAAGGATGAATGCAATCATCTTTTGCAAAAAAAATAGTGACTAACACTACGACTAGGCCTCACCTTCCCCTGTGGAGCATCTCCAAGACGGGTAGTCTTCCTGTGGCTAGTTACTATGATCCCGAAAATTCTCGAGTTTATAGCAACGTTTTTGAGATTTATTTGATATCTAGTCTGAGAATTTTTTTATAAGGTACTGTGACATCAACGTGCTTGAACCCAACGTTACCATAAAGACGTATGTCTGATTTGTTGGTAATGACGGCCGAATTCCTAGCTGTTTGCGTTGAGTTCTAGAAACCATATGA
>CALDHF010000214.1 GCA_937941595.1 uncultured Acaryochloris sp.
AACTATACGAAAGTGCATCAAAAATACCATCCGACATTTCGGTCTTTAGTCACCGAGTTTGCCTATGAAGATCTATTTTTGATCGCTGCCGACACCAAGAAAGTGGTTTATAGCACCTATAAAGGCGTGGACTTTAGTACAGATTTGGAGTCCGGTCCTTATTCCCAAAGTGTTCTAGCCCAAGCGTTTCGAAAAGTCTTGCAAGAAGGCGAACCCAATTTCGTGACGGTGACCGATTTTGGCCCCTATCGTCCCTCTCACAATCAACCTGCCGCCATTATTGCCAGTCCGTTATTTGATGGAGGCACTCTAATCGGAGTCATCGCGCTGCAAATCAACATCAACGAGATTGACCAAGTCATGACCAACAGTAAGCGTTGGCAAGAGACGGGATTAGGCAAAAGTGGAGAGACCTATCTAGTCGGTCCAGACTTCCGCTTGAGGTCCAATTCTCGGTTCCTACTAGAAGGATCTCCCAAATATTTTGAGGCCTTGACCAAAAGTGGGGTTGAACCGGCAAAAGTTGAACGCATTCGACGTCAGAAAAACTCTATTTTGGAGCAAGAAGTCAAAACCGTTGCTTCCCAACGGGCCCTACTGGGCAATTCAGGAATTGATATCATCGATGACTATCGGGGAGTGCCGGTGTTGAGTTCCTATAGCCATCTCAAGGTAAAAGGCCTTAATTGGGCCATTCTAGCCGAGATGGATGCAGAGGAAGCCTTTGCCCCAATCACAGAATTTGAAAAGCAAGTCTTGATCTCTACTGCAATCCTCATTCTGCTGATGACGGTGCTGGCCTTATTGCTATCTCGCTTATTTGTAAAACCCATTCAATCCCTAATATCGGGCTTCCAGCAGCTTAGCCAAGGGGATACAGATGTCACTGTCACTGTGAATTCTCAAGATGAATTCTATGACTTGGCAGTTTCTTTCAATCAGATGGTTGACAATTTATCCAAAAAAACGCAGCTCTTAGAAAACCAAAGTCAGGAAAATGAGCAACTACTGTCTTGCATTCTCCCGACCCCTGTCGCTCAGCGATTGAAAAGCGGCGAAGAACAAATTGCCGATAGTTTTGCCAACGTCACTGTTTTATTTGCTGATCTGATTGGGTTTACCGACTTGGCAGATGTCTTGCCTGCCCATGAGATCGTGGCGTTGCTGAACGAATTGGTCCGGGCCTTTGATGAAGCCGCAGACCGTTATGGGGTGGAGAAAATCAAAACCATTGGCAGTGGCTACATGGCGGTTTGTGGGTTGTCTGTCCCTCGCCTGGACCATACCAAGCGGGTGATGGATTTTGGCATCGAGATTACCCACATCGTCCAACGCTTCAACCAAACTCACCAAACCTCACTGCAAGCCCGGGTAGGTATCAATTCTGGGGCGGTCGTCGCCGGAATTGTGGGCCGGAGTAAGTTTGTCTATGACCTGTGGGGAGATACGGTCAATATTGCCCATCGGATGCAAACCGCAGGCGAAGGAGATACGGTGCAGATTAGCCAATCTGTTTATGAGCAGCTGGGAGATATCTATGAGTTTGATAATGGCCGTGAGGTCGAGATCAGTGGCCAAGATAAACTGCCAGCTTGGTTACTCAAAATCTAGGGGAAATCGCTCTCCACTATTCCCATTGCCGACCGTTCGTTCGTTTGATATTTTCTCACTAGCATGATTCCATCTCTTCTTCAGCAACCGTGGTTTTATTGGAGCTGCGGCTTGATGGTGGGTTTTCCCCTCCTGATGCTGGTCTTAAATGAATCAATTGTTCATTGCCAAAAACAGGGAAAACCCCTCGTCCAAACCCTGAGAATTTTGCGAAATTTGGTTCTACCCATTGTCGTAGGATTCATCGTGCTCACCAAAATTATAGGTTTGGATGCTGAACAGACGGCTATTCGCGTCATCCAAACCTCGCTTTGGGTGTCCCTGATCCATGCTTCGTTGTCCTTTGTGAATGTCCTGCTGTTTGTAGAAGCTGGGGGGAAAACGTGGCAAGCTCAAGTTCCTAAGCTGTTGCGAGACTTAACCCGATTTTTCTTAATTTTAATCGGCACGGCCTTTGTACTCTCCCTGGTTTGGAAAACAGATTTAGGCGGTCTGTTAACAGCTCTGGGTGTCAGTTCTATTGTCATTGGCTTGGCTCTCCAAGATACCTTGGGGAATCTATTTTCTGGGATTGCCCTCCTTTTTGGCCGCCCCTTTGTAATCGGAGACTGGCTGAAATTTGGGGACACGGTAGGCAAGGTTAATGAGATTAATTGGCGAGCCGTCCATTTAATCACTCGCAACCAGGAAATGCTGATTGTGCCGAACTCGGTGTTGGCAAAGGAAGTGTTCTATAACTACCGTCGACCTCACCCCCTGCACGGAGAACCCATCGAACTTGGATTTTCCTATGATGATCCACCGAATAAGGTGAAACGCGTCATCCGGCAAGCAGCCTTGGAAACGCCAGGGGTCTTAGCGGATCCAGAACCTGTGATCCAAACGGATGGCTATGGTGATTCGTCCATCAACTATTACGTCCGGCTATATTTACGGGAGTATGAGCGTGTGCCCCAAATTCGGGACGCTTTTATGACTCGGGTTTGGTATGCAGCCCAGCGCCATCACCTGACTATCCCCTTCCCCATCCGGACTCTGATTCATGAGCGGCCGTCTAAGGAAACCTTAAAGGGGAGTGACAATCGGGGGGTTTCAATATTGCGATCGCTCCCTTGTTTCATTGCCACCCCCTTAGACATCTTGGAACAACTCGTCGCCAACGCTGACTTTAAATCATTTGGGCAGGGCGAACGCATCATTTACCAAGGCCAACCCGAAGTGAAATTGCACTTTCTCCTAGCAGGTCAAGTCCAAATGAATGTGCTGAATCAAGCCAACCATGAGCAAGAAGTTTTGACCTTAGCCCGGGGAGACTTCTTTGGTGCAGCAGCCTTACTGTCTCAAGAACCGAGTTCCAACTCTATTATTGCCCTCAGCGATGTAGACGTCATGATCCTAGAGATTGAAGCCATGCAGGTAATCCTTGACCGTACGCCCCAACTCGCCCGAGAGATGGATGAAATTATTGAAGCTCGTCGCAAAGCCATACAGGTCAATCAGCATACCCATGTCTAAATCATGCAGCCTCTCCATCGAGTCCCCAAGATAATTCCGCACCTCTAGCCACTTCAATCCTTCCTGGTTTTTGAGTTCAAATCACCATCAGGTTCAAACACGGATCAGGAGCAATAACCTCAAGGGCAGACCCGGAATTACAATCTCGACTTCAATATCTTCAACCGAGGGCTGAGCGGAGTCGAAGGCCGGTTAACTGGGATTGGATGAGCGCGTATATTCTTACCCTTGTTCAAGGCTGGCAAGTTCCGTCTGAACAGATGCATTAGGTCAATGTTGAAGACTTTGTTAAACTTGGTGTATAAAAGCGCTTAAATTTTCTCACTTAGCCGACTCAAGTTGTCTTCATAACCGGATCTCTTGCCATGACTCTATCTTCCTCGCCCAAATCTACTGTGATTTCTCCCTCTATCCTCTCTGCGGATTTTAGCCGTTTAGGCGAAGAAGTAAGCGCGGTGGATAAAGCCGGGGCAGACTGGATCCACGTCGATGTTATGGATGGTCGCTTTGTCCCCAACATTACTATTGGCCCCTTAATTGTGGAGGCCCTCCGACCCGTTACCAAAAAGCCCTTAGATGTTCACCTCATGATTGTGGAGCCAGAAAGATATGTAGCTGATTTTGCCAAAGCAGGTGCTGATATCATCTCTGTTCATGCAGAAGCCAGTTCCACAACCCACTTACATCGAGCTTTAGGTCAAATTAAAGAATTAGGGAAAATGGCTGGGGTAGTTTTGAATCCTGGCACGTCTTTAGACCAAATTGATTACGTTTTAGAACTCTGCGATCTGGTGTTGATCATGAGTGTTAACCCTGGTTTCGGCGGCCAAAGCTTTATCCCAGGCGTACTACCCAAAATCCGTAAGCTTCGCCAAATGTGCGATGAGCGGGGCCTAGATCCTTGGATTGAAGTTGATGGTGGCTTAAAAGCTAACAATTCCTGGCAAGTCTTGGAGGCTGGTGCAAATGCCATTGTGGCTGGATCGGCTGTGTTCAAGGCTGATGACTATGCCACAACCATTGAGGCTATTCGGAACAGCAAACGATCTGAGCCAGAATTAGTCACAGCTTAAGTTCTGTTTTTGGTGTGCTCTCCACCCAATCAAGGAATGACTGCATGGATCTCCCAAGAGAATAGGAATATTACAACGTCATGCAGTTTTAGTGGGATGAAAATAAAGCAGCTAGTCATCTAGAGAAACACAGTGTTCCGTTTAAGGAAGCTAAAACTGTTTTTAAGAATCCGCTGTTTATTGATTTCTATGATCCTGACTATTCTGAGGGTGAAGAGCGCTACCTTATTGTTGGGGAATCTAGTCAAAGACGCTTATTGATTGTGTCTTACACCGCACAATTCGACTGATGAGTGCTAGAAAGGTGCCCCAAGCTGAGCAACAAACCTATCAAGAAGGATAAGTCAAAGCTAGAAGATGAGCTGCAAGCAGAGTATGACTTGAAAAGTCTTCGAGTCACAAGGTTAGGATCTGGCAGAAAAGGTGTTGGTGGAAGAGTAGTGCAGCTAGAACCTGACGTTGCAGAAATATTTCCCAATGCTGATGCGGTGAATGAAGCGTTACGCTCTCTGATGAGGGTGACGCAGAACAATCAAGATCCTACCCTCACATAAAAGTCACCTGGGTGCTCATTGAGACTTATTCCCCATCAATAAAGCCCATCATGAATACATGATGGGCTTTAAGCTATAGCTTGTTATACATGACTCTAGGGCTTCAATACCTTTTGAGATTCTTCCCCTGGCTTGTAGTCATACCCAAAACTGGATTGATCTGAATCGTCCATAATTTGAGGCGTGACCAAAACAACCAACTCGTTTCTCTGCTTAGTATTCCTTTCTCGACGGAATAGGCGACCCAGCAAAGGAATATCACCCAAAATCGGAACCTTAGTGACGTCTACCCGATCTTGGTCTTGGATGATACCTGTCATCACCAAAGTTTGACCATCCCGCAAACGGAGTTTACCTGTTTCCAGACGACGCTGTTGTAACAGCAGTGCTTCTCCGCCAAATTGATCTAGAAATTGCCGACCTGACAAGGAGCTAACTTCTGGAGATAAGCTCAGGGTGACAAAACCATTATCATCAATATGATCAACATCAATATTCATAATCACCCCAGCATTTTGGATGATTGGTTTCAAGCTAGATACAGCACCACCTGCTGCTGTAGATTCAGTTTCTGCCTCAAAACCTGAAAAGACTTGTTCTGTTAGGTTAACTTGCGCAGAGCTTCCTTCTTGTACCAGTAGGGTAGGGTTAGTCAGAATTTTGGCATCTTGATTGCTTACAGAGAGCAAAAGGCTTCCCAAAAAAGTTTGAGTCAATGTGACAATATTATTATTTGCTAAAGCATTACCTGTCCCGAAAACTGCGCCCAGGCCACCATTCCGAATGCCAATACCCAACGAATCATTGGCACGAAATTGCAAATCAGCATTAGAGTTTTTGCCCTTCAGCAAATTGACATCAACAAACTTGACATTAATCGCTACCTGACGTTGACGTACATCTAAACGTGTCAAAAGCGCAGTAGCGGTTTCTACCTTGTTAGGAGTGCCAACTAGAGTAACTGAATTTGTCCGACCTTCAGCAACAACTTCTAACCCTGTCAGCAGAGTGGAGCTACCTGCCTCACCTGAGTCACTACCATTGGCACCGTAGGACTCTAAAATTTCCTTAGCTCCTAACAATTTGCTAGTTTCTGTGTTATCTCTCTTGCGAGTGATGCCTGTAGTCGTTGTTGACGAATCATTCTCAGCACCAGTTGGAGTGATATTGCCACCTGTGACTGCCTCATTTGACAGTGAATTACTTCTTTCGATACTGACCGATGCTTTCATCTGGTTGAGACGAATAGTTCTCACAACTCGGTTTTGAGCATCACCGGGCAGCGTTTTCCCAACAAAGACAGTTTGACCGACTCGATTGGCCTGCATTCCAGATAAACGCACGACATAGTTGAAAACATCTTCGACAGACTCATTTTCAATGTCTAGGGTAATAGTAGAGGAAGCAGCACCCTCTTCTCCTTCTCCGCCATCTTCAGCAAAGGCGACATTGACATTTGCAGCTCGGCCTAACAACGTTAAGACTTCACGAACAGGGGCTTCACGCAATAGTAATTTAGGAATAACTTGATCGCTACCCAAGTCAATGCGTTCCGGCGCCACATTGAGCGGAGAAATCGCCATGTCACCGACAGGTGGGGCTTTAGCACGAGAGAGAGAAGGAGGAACCGCGCTGGCGCGAGATCGTGGATTAGAAGGTTGGGATGAAGTCGCCGCTGTATCAGCACTTCCTGGCGCACCATCAAACTTAATTGCTAATACACCGTCACGATTGTC
>CALDHF010000215.1 GCA_937941595.1 uncultured Acaryochloris sp.
TTGAGATCAAAAGCAGAAAGTATGTCTTAGATACTTACAAAGTATTTTGATCTCAAAGCTATAGAATAATTTTCCTCAAGCGCAACTAAAAGAATATCTATCAGTTCATCTATTTTTGAGTGATATGTTTCTGAATTGGGAATTTTAAAACTGTCAACAATAAAACCATTCGGAGACTCCAATGTACGGTCTCGTCAACAAAGCCATCGAAGAGATGGTGCGCAGTCATTTTAATGATGCGACGTGGAATACCATCAAGCAAAAAGCAGACATCAAAACGGAAGCTTTCGTCAGTATGGAAGGTTATCCAGATGATGTCACACATCGGTTAGTCCAGGCTGCCAGTGAAGTCTTAGAACTATCTACAACAGAAATCATGCATGCTTTTGGCAAGTACTGGGTTCAATTCACTGCTAGCGAAGGGTATGGCGAACTCATGGATATGAGTGGTGATAGTTTGCCAGAATTCCTAGAAAATCTAGATGATCTCCATGCCCGAGTAGGAGTGATGTTTCCCAAGCTACAACCCCCTTCTTTTGACTGTGATGAAGAGGAAGAAGATACATTAACACTGCACTACCACTCGGAACGAGAAGGATTAACACCGATGGTATTAGGCCTAGTGGAAGGATTAGGTGAACGCTTGGAAACAGAGGTAGATATCAGCCAAACCCAAAGTCGAGAGGAAGGTGCCGATCATGATCAGTTCTCCGTTAAGTACAAACCTAAATGCCCCTTCCATTGATGCCATTGAACGCAGTTTGCCGCCTGAGTATTTTGCCAAAGTCTTTCCGTTCCATTTTGTCCTCAATCGAAACTTAGAGGTTATCCAAGCGGGGGAAGTCCTCCAACGCATTGCTCCTAAGGGTTTAATAGGGGGACAGTTCGAACAATTTTTTCAGATTCTGCGACCGAAGGTTGCTCTGGACTTTGACACCATTCTCAAGCGGTTGAAGAAGTTCTTTCTGATGGAGTCTCTCAGTCAAGGATTTCAGTTGAAAGGACAAATGATGTATGTCGATACGGACGATGTCCTGTTTTTCATTGGCTCTCTCTGGGTGACTGACATCGCTGACCTCAAGGAATATGGCGTCAAGCTTCAAGACTTTGCTATCCATGAACCCACCACGGACTTCCTTTATTTACTACAGGCGAAGTCAACGGCCCTCGCTGATACCACCAAGCTCGCGCAAGTGTTAACCGCAAAACAGTCCGAATTGGAAAACACCTTGGTGATTGTCCAAGAGAAAAATGACAATCTGAAAGCAACCCTTGAACAGTTAGAAACAACCCAAGATCAACTGGTGCAGTCTGAGAAGATGGCAGCTTTGGGTCAACTGATTGCAGGCATTGCCCATGAGATCAATACGCCACTAGGTGCCATTCGATCTTCTGTCGAAAATATTGCTGATTTTTTCGACCAAAATTTGCATACCCTGCCTAGTTTTTATCAAAACCTATCGTCCGAGTGTCGCCAGTTTTTTACGGATTTATTAAACGCTTCTCAGCAACCCAAACTCATCCTCAGTAGCCGCGAAAAGCGGAAGTTGAAGCGGAGTAATATTCGCCTATTAGAAGCTGAAGGCATTCATGCGGCGGATGATGTGGCAGATACACTATCAGAACTCAATATCCATGAAGAGCTAGACGTTCACATACCCATAATCAAATCTCCAGAAGGTCTGCAAACGCTCACGATGGCCTATCAGTTTTCAACACTACTGAATAGTACTCAGACAATTAAGACGGCTACCGATAAAGCAGCTAAAGTGGTTTTTGCCCTCAAAAGTTACTCCCACTCCAACCACACCGGTCAAAAAAGAGAAAGCAATCTCGTCAATGAAATTGAAACTGTCCTAACCCTTTACCAAAGCCAGCTTAAAAATGGCATAGAGGTGATCCGTAACTATGAAGAGATCCCACCTATTTTTTGCTTTGGTGATGAACTGAATCAAGTGTGGACCAATCTTATCCATAACGCCTTGCAAGCCATGGACTTCAAGGGAACATTAACGATCGATGTGGTCCGCAAAGAGAACCTGATCCAAGTCGGGTTCGGGGATAGTGGCAAGGGGATCCCGCCAGAGGTGATGCCTAAAATATTTCATCCCTTCTTTACAACGAAGCCTCCTGGCGAAGGGAGTGGGTTGGGGTTAGATATCGTCAAAAAAATCGTAGACAAGCATGGAGGAGACATTCAGGTTGAATCGAGTCCTGGCAACACTCAATTTACTGTCTCTATCCCCCTCGTTGATAAGCTTTCACCACCATCAACCAATTAAATCCTCGTAAATAGGTCAGTGTTATGGCGAAGCCAGTTGTGCTCTGTGTAGATGATGAAGCCATCATTCTCAATAGTCTCAAAATTCAAATCAAAAAAGGATTAAATGACCTCTGTACGGTAGAAGCGGCTGCATGCGCCGATGAAGCATTAGAGATTATTGAGGAACTCCATCAAGATGGGGTTGGGGTGGTGTTGGTACTGTGTGACTGGTTGATGCCTGGGATGAAAGGAGACGAATTTTTTGTCCAACTGCATCAAGCTCATCCCCAAATCATCAAAATCATGCTGTCAGGCCAAGCGGATCAATCCGCGATCGATCGAGCCAAAGATGAGGCCGATTTAAATCAATTTATTCATAAACCTTGGGATAAAACGGAGCTAATCACACTCCTAAAGTCAAAGTTGGAGGCCTTATGAGTAAACCGTTTGTACTTTGTATTGATGACGAAGATACGGTTCTGGAGTCGCTAAAGATTGAACTCAGGAAATCCGTTGGCCATGAATGCACCATCGAAACGGCCAATGGCGGCGAGGAGGCTCTAGAAATAGTAGAAGAGCTACTGGCCGAGGAGTTTGAAATTGCGGCGGTTATTTCTGATTACATTATGCCGGGGATGAAGGGCGATGAAGTCTTAAAGCACATTCATCATCAGTCTCCAAATACAATCACTATGATGCTGACCGGGCAGGCAGATGTGGATGCGATTTCAAACGCCGTTACCCATGCCAATCTCTATCGCTACATTGCCAAACCTTGGCAGCCTGATGATTTAAAGCTTACCCTCTCCACAGCAGTCCAAAGCTATTTATCAGATCGAAAACTAGCCGCCCAAACCCTGCAACTCCAGGCCATGAATCAGGCTTTAAAGCTGGCGACTACGGAAAAAGAACAAATCATAAAAACTCGCACAGAAGAGTTGGAAAGAGCTAATAAAACGCTCAATCGCCAATTCCAACACATGGTCTTGATCGAGCACATCACCCAAGATATTCGCCAAAGTTTAGAAACCCAGCATATCTTTCAAACAACCGTGGACCAAATCGGTCCTACCCTCCGACCCAATCGCTGTTTTATCCAAAGTTATGCAACCCAGGGATTCTCGAGTGTCTCTGACATCGCCGAGTATTTGGAGCCACAGTATCAATCTTGCCAAACCTTAGAGATGGGCAACCATCCCTTCTTAGCAGAGATATTCCAGCAAGATCGCGTTTTAGCAATCTCTCGTTTTGACACCGAAACGCTGACGGAAGGAGAAGCTCAGTTTTGTGAACAGGCTCAACTCAAATCGCTGTTAGCCATCCGCACCTCTTATCAAGGCGAAGCCAATGGCGTGATAGTGCTGCACCAGTGCGATCTATACCGGGACTGGACAGAGACTGAGATTGACCTCTTAGGCGCCGTCGCGGCCCAGGTTGGCATTGCCATTGCCCAGGCCAATTTACTGGCCCAAGAACAACACCAGCGTCAAACCTTAGAAGCCAATAATGTCGCCCTGATTCAGGCTAAACGTGATGCCGACGCTGCCAATCAGGCCAAGTCTCAATTTCTGGCCAATATGAGTCATGAACTACGCACCCCCATGAATGCAGTCATTGGTATGACCGGGCTTCTGCTGAATACCCCGTTGAATCTCCAACAAGCCGACTTTGTCGAGACCATTCGGAGCAGCGGTGATGCCCTGCTCACCCTGATTAATGATATTTTGGACTTTTCCAAAATTGAAGCTGGCAAATTGGAATTTGAAGTACAACCGTTCGATCTGCGAGTTTGCATCGAAGAAGCATTGCGGATAGTTGCCCCTAGAGCCGTTGATAAGACCCTGGAATTAGCCTACCTATTTGAGCCAAACACCCCCGAATGGATTGTAGGAGACGTGACCCGACTGCGACAAATTCTGGTTAATTTGATCACCAATGGGGTCAAATTCACAGAAAAGGGTGAGGTGGTGGTGTATGTCAAAGACATCACCCAAAATGCTCCATTGTCTGATCCAAATGATCTAACCGCCAGCTCCAAAGAGGAAAATCCTTGTCGCACGCTCCAATTTAGAGTCAACGATACCGGGATTGGCATCCCCCAAGATCGCATGGATCGCTTATTTCAATCCTTTAGCCAAGTAGATTCATCCACGACCCGCCACTATGGGGGCACAGGACTGGGGCTAGCCATCTGCAAACGACTCTGCGAATTAATGTCAGGCCGGATGTGGGTGAATAGCGAAGTAGGGAAAGGCTCTTCGTTCTGTTTTACCATCGCGGTTCCTGCCGCTGAACCCGAACAGCGTCCCGACCAATCTCCAGCCAGACTAGACGGCAAACATCTCCTGATCGTGGATGACAATCCCACCAACTGCAAAATTTTAACCCTGCAAACGAAGGCTTGGGGCATGACAGCCCAGGCGGTACAGAGCGGTCCCCAGGCCCTTAATCTGCTAAAGACTGATCATGAGTTTGATCTCGCCATTTTAGATATGCAAATGCCAGAAATGGATGGCCTGGAATTGGCCACTCGCATTCGCCAAGGTCAACCCGATCTCCCCTTAGTTATGTTGAGTTCATTGGGGCAGGACGAAATTATCCAACAGGATCACAAAATCAACTTTGCCGCCATCCTCAATAAACCCGTTCAACAGTCTCGGTTGTGCGATGTGCTGACTCAGATCTTCGGCAGGTTAGTCAAAATCGAACAGGCGTCCACCCCAGTCACCGAATCTCCCTGTCCATCCTCCTTACGGATTCTGTTGGCTGAAGATATCGCCGTCAATCAAAAAGTAGCCTTGTTAATTCTGAAACAGCTGGGCTGCCGAGCCGATGTAGCCAATAATGGCCATGAGGTTCTCACCGCACTACAGCGGCAGTCCTATGACATCGTGCTCATGGATGTCCAGATGCCAGAAATGGATGGCTTAACAGCAGCTCAGGTTATTCGAGATCGTTGGCAACCCGAGGAACGACCCTATATTATTGCCCTAACCGCCAATGCCATGCAGGGCGATCGCGAAAAATGTCTCGCCGTTGGCATGCAGGATTATGTTAGCAAACCGATTCACATGGATGAACTCAAAGCGGCCTTCCAGCGATTTCAGCTACAAACCCTTACACCATAGTGTTTTTGCCAGAATCAAGCGATCAGCAAGAATAAACCTATAACGGCAAGCAATACTTGTATCGGTATCGCTCACCCAAAAGACTCAGAGCAACCACTATGATTCCTGGGCAAATTCTTCTGGGTCCGTATCCCAATTCACCCACCGAATTGCTTCCCGAGCTGACTGGGTGCTAGGCGGTACTCGGGTCGCATGAATATATCCAGTACTGGGGCAGAGCATCTTTAACAGATAAATGGGTTCAATATCAATTGTCGGAGCAATCCGCAGCAATGTATACTCTCGCCAAAAATCCAAGGGTTCAGCCTGAAGCTCCTGACACAAGCGATCGTAACCAATCCCCTGAATCAACACTCGGCGGAGTTCAGCATTTTGCTCATGCAGCAGCCATTGGGCTGACCACACATGGGGATGAACTTCACCATAGCGGGCAGGGACTCGCACCCCCTGAAACTGATAGCTACAGTAACCATCCGCAAACTGAAGAGCGGCTTCTCCTTCGGCATGAAATCGCCATTCAGTATCAATATTGCAGGTCTGAGGGCGGTCAAAAACCAAACAGGTCTTGTCAAAGGTTAATAGGAGTCCACATTGAGTCGAAAGCGATCGCAGCAGGTCCCATATCTCCGGATCGTGGTCACATCCCAAAACCTCAATACAGTAGTCCAACAAACACGGATGGAAAATATCCTGGGCATGAGCTAAAGCCTGCCATCCCATGCCCACAAGACCCATCGTAGCTAATATTTGCTGCATGCTTTGCTCCCAGACTTGACTGTCGGGCTGTCGTCGCCAGGGTTGTAAACAGACCTCGTCAAGGGCTTGCCCTACTGGCTCTCCCCATTGCCACAGGGTATCCGCAAGCTGGATCAGAAGCTGTCCCCCAGACTGCTCTTGTAACCTTTGTCGCCAATCTGCCTGTTGCGGCTGCCAAAGCTGTTCTATCAGCTGCGCAGATAAATCTCCCCACGTTCCCGTCGAGGGTGCCAAGTCCAGGGGCAACCGAGCCAATAATTCCGTCATCGGCACCCAGGTGCTGTCTAGATTTAGAGCTATTGCATATAGGTTCAGGTGTAGGTTCAACACCAAATCAGTTAACGCTGCCGTCTGTAGGTGTTGACTAATATCAGCTAATAATATCGGGGCCAATTGCGACCGGACCAACTGACTTAATTGCAACGAAAAGGGAAGCGGCCAAATCGGCGGCCCCCATCCGGCCAAGAGCTGCTCAAGGTTTTGGGCTTGCAAATACTCTTGAGCAGCCAATGGCCCTGGGAAAAAGAGAATCTCTGGGCGAGGTCTACCCATGAGGGCATAACTGTGACAGACCGTCTTTGCCGCAAGCTGTTGGTCGATAGCAGTCGTAGAGCAGGTCAAGTGACGCCAACGATCATGATAGGTCTGGAGCTGTGCTATTTGTGGGGATGTCAGCTGGCTAATCGGCAACATAGTGCCAACCTTCGGGCTCATATTCCCGCTGAATACGAACCTGCCAAATGCCTTGAGGAATGGAGAGAGCCTGATGTTCCTCGTGGATTAAAGTCGCTTGGGGTGATAGAACCCGCAGGTACAGCGTTCCGTCATTTTCATAGAGTTCAGCTCGCCCCTCACTAATGCGATGACGATGTCCTGTCACCTCTCCTTCTGCTAACGTCAAGTGAGGAAGGGGGTGATCCCAGCTAGTCGCAACATAGGACAGCGGTCTAAGAAGCACATCACCTTGGCGTATGGGTTGCATTTCGGACATCTCTACACAGTATCGTTCTCATTGTGGCATATAGCTTAAAGAGAGTTTTACTAGTGTCCATCTGTGCAGGGATATCGATACCTCACTGAGTATTTCAAGCAGTCTTCAGCCTGGATACCACAAGTCATGCAAAACTTTTAGGGTCAAGCCGGCGCGATCCCTTCACTCTATTTTTGAATTTAGGACGTCATGGACACGATCTTCGGTGTAAACAGATTCGCGACTAAGGCATCCTTGGTTTGAGAAGACACGTAACAGTCTCCAAAAAGACATTCCACTAAGATTTGCAGTGCACCCCAGTATTGCTTGAAGATGTCTTGCTGGTTAAAGTCCCTTAAGCATGGTGTCTTGAACCTACGCTGGTCAACCATCAAGGCTTGTAAATCGGCTTGCCATTGTTGCCCCTGCTGTTGCCACCAGGTGGATAAAGCTTCCAGGCTGGAAGCAGGTTGGGGTAGCCGACCTTTTAAGTCTTGCAGCAATTGCCATAGTTGAGGATCAGCACAAGTCTCTTCATCAATAGCCATTAACGTCGAGAGATTGGCCAATTGCGACATCGTATCCTGAGAACTGACGTTTTGGATGGTTTTGAAAGTCCGAACCAAAGCATAATCTATCGCCAACTCTCCCGGCAGCTCCTGCACAAACCTGGGGTCAATAGATCTAGCTAAACTAGCATCTTGCCTGAGCAAAAGGCTGATATAGAAGGCTTGGACTACTGGTAGATGATTGTCAACATCCATCGCGCTAACTTTAGCTTGGATATCCGTCAGGAATGTCTGCACATCCTCATGTGTATCCACAAGCGCTGTGATTTGGTGATGCAATTGTTCTATAAAGGCATTGGCATTCGGCAGCAGATTGGCCGTCAACAAAATAACTTCTCGCCATCTTGCATCTGTCACCTGAGTGACTAACTGCTTAAGAGAGTCCTGTAAGACGTCTGGCTCAGGTGTAGCAATAATTTTTCGTGCTGTTAGATATTCTTGGAACGTCAGATGGGAGAAAGAATAGACTTCCTTCGCCCGTTGAACTAATAATCCAGACTGTAACTCGATACTTTTAAGAATGGTTTTGCTTCGAGACCACAAAGTCTCGAAATCCGCCGTTTCGGTTGAGGTCGATTGCAAGTACTCGACAATCAAATTGAGGACTTGACGTTGCTCGAAATAATAGTTGCCTTCCGCAAAAGTAGTCGCCGCAATCTGGCAGAGCAGCGTAATAGTATCCGGTTTTGAGAGGGCAAAATCATCCGTTTCTCGTTGAATACCGCGGGCTTGATCCCAGCGTTCCAAGAGAATTTCTAACCCGGCTTGGTAAAGCTTGACGCGCTTGGTGGGAAAAGCCAGACGCTGTTGAAAAACGGAACAAATGAGTCCTAACAGCAGAGGAGAGGCCGTGAGACTTCGCAGGGCCTTATTTTCGGGCTGTTGCAGCTGATGCAAAAACTGGGCCGCTTGAGTGAGTCCTCCCGTTTTGGAGTTGCGGGCAGTCGCCACAAAATATCGACGGGCAAAAACTTCAACCTGGTTTTGCTGAAAATCCGCAATTTCCAGGTAGTTAAAGCCCCGGAAATGATAAGTCTGAGCTTCTATTCTACATGTAATCAAAATTTGATTACGATAGTATTCTTCCGAGAATTGCTGAATCTGGGTGAGAATAGTCTGGGTAATCGCTGCTGGAACCTCATCTAATCCATCCAGCAATAATAAGACTCGACCGTGATCTAGCAGCCCTTTAACTTGCTCAAGCTCTAAACCACAACGCTGCCAGAGCTGATGTAGATATTTCAGTAAACTGATGTCATCCGTTTCTTGTCGCTGAGTCGCAAAGACTCGCAAGGATAGAAAGACAGGAATACATTCAGGCTTATAGCGGCCTTCATTACATTCCAAAGCCATATGTCGGAAGAAAGTGGTTTTTCCCGCCCCAGGTTTGCCTAAAATAACGGCCTTGTCCTGTTTTTTTAAAATCTCAATACCAGGAGATGACTCTTCTCTAGACGCTGAAGATTGGCTACGCTGTAAATCAGAGACTTCCAGCCACTGTTGATGACTCAGATCAGACAGAAAGTTGACACCAGTATAAACCTGATTAAGCTGCACAGGCTGGGTAATATCAAGAGATGATTGTAAAGCACCACACTGGGCTTGGAGTTGTCCTCGAAGTTGCGATCGCACCTTCTGTACCCAGGTATCAATCTCAAAATCTGTAGGCAATCCAACAACAACCGTATTCTGAGTATGGAGCTGAGGCAAAATAGCAATCTCTTGCCACTCCAGATCTAGTTGAAAACACAAGTCAATAAAAATATGGCGCTCAATCGGGCGTCCTGTAAAAAATTTCCACACCGATTGGCGAGTTTCCAACCCCACTTGCTCAGCCAGATAGGCTTGTGTCCACCCCGTCCGTTGAAAGGCTTGTTTTGCTATAACTTGACCCCGTTCTGAGGCATTGAGCGATCGCTTCGCCATCGATTTCGTTGGCCTATCCTATACCAATATTAAAGTGCCCAAAATGAGCTAATGAGTAGACCCAGAACCAACCGATTCATAGCTTGAATGCAGACTGCGAACAACACATTTGGATATGAGCACCTCAGCCTATAGGTATCATTAACCTATAAAGCCACTAATTGTTCTTACAAAGATTCAGATATTTACAACCAAAGCCATTCGTGAATATACCTATATTTAGGTCCCTATATTTGAGCCCAAATACTGTATATTCACGAATTTCAACCCCCCTAAGATTCAACACCTTCAATCTGATGCAAAAGCGCAGAATATTCAGGTATCAAAACATCCGCCATCTCAGGAATTTTGTTAAGTAAAACAATCTCATTACTGCAAGTTTCTTTCAAGATTTGCAAACAACAATCTCGTTGGGCGCCCGCCTCTAATCTAGACAACATCTGAATCGCTAAATTCAATTTTGGGATAGATTTTTCTAAGTCCGTTTGAAACTTTGCAATTACCTGTTCTTTCTCATCTGTATTAGCTAGTATTTTAGAGATTTTATCCTGCAATACTTCTGCACGCTGGTGTTCATGATTATATTGTCGGTTCAACACTTCTCGTTTCGCTAAACGCGTATTGACCGCCGCTAGCAGTTCCGCTCTCGAAAAAGGTTTAGTCAAGTAATCATCTGCACCAGAAGTCATCCCCTGACGAATCTCTGACTTGTCAGCCATGGCGGTTAAAAAGATGAAAGGAATCATGGCTGTATCTGGATTTTCATTGAGAGTACTGAGGACTTCATATCCATTCAACTCAGGCATCATCACATCACAAATGATCAGCTCTGGTAAATGGTCCTGGGCCCACAATGCTCCTAAGAAACCGTTCTCTGCAGTCACCACATCATGCCCTTCAGCATCGAGTAGTTCAGCAATGTTTTCTCTGACCAAGTCTTCATCTTCAATCACTAGTACCTTAGCCATTTTGTTCTACCCTCTGATTAATTGGAAGTTTCACTTTAAAGGTTGTCCCGACCTTTTCTTGACTCGTTAGTGAAATTTCGCCACCATGCAAGTCTACAGACCGTTTAACAATTGCCAAACCTAAACCTGTTCCTGAAATATTGCCAACATTTTTAGCTCGATTAAAGGAATTAAAAACGTTATTACATTCCCCTTCAGGAATACCTAAACCATGATCTTGAACCTTAAAAACAGCATGCTCATTTTCATAAACTAATTCAAACTCTATTATTCCCCCTTGGGGAGAGTATTTAATCGCATTAGACAATAAATTCGTCAAAATATGTCGGAGTAATTTTTCATCCAAATAAGTACTCTGCATTTGGTCTTGAAAATGGCAAACAATAGAATGATCCTGCGTCGTAATTTGCAGTTCTTCTGCCAAACCTCGACAAAATTCAGTGAGTGGCAGCAAGGCTGGTTGAAAAGCAAGATGACCCGCTTCAGCTTTGCCGAGCAGGAGAACATCATTGAGTAGACCCACCATGTGTTCAACTGACTGTTGAATTTGTCGTAAATGCTTGAGTTTCCGAGTATCGTCCCACTTATGACCGTAATACTCCAATAGCTCCGCAGAAGACAGAATAGTAGACAAAGGAGTCCTAAACTCATGGGATGTCATTGCCACAAATCGAGACTTGAGTTCGCTGAGTTCTCGTTCTTTGGCCAGAGCATTGCGAATATCTTCTTCAGAACGCTTGCGTTCGGTAATATCACGAATCACAGCCATCACTTCATTTTCAGCACTCACAGCAATTCGGGCTTCAAAATCTAGAAGGTTGCCTTCATGTTCTAGTTGATATTCAAAAAGCTGCATTCCCTGACTAGCCAAAGCTTTCTCTACACATTCCATAAAAGGTTCTGCAGTATCTTTGGGGAAGACTTCATCAAGTTTTTTGTCTAAGAAACTTTCAGTGGGTATGGGCAACTGGACATTCGGAGCATCTTTATAATTTACGAAACGGCCATCCGCACTGAGGCGAAACATCCAGTCCGGCATCGCATTGATCAGGGCTCGATTCGTAGAAATACTAGAGTAGAGTGCCGCTTCAGCACGCTGTCGCTCAGCAATTTCACTTCTGAGCTGCTCATTACTGAGTTTTAATTCCGCCGTTCGTTGTTGCACACGTACCTCCAATTCGTTATGGGCTTGCTGTAAATCCGCTTCCACTTGCTTGCGATCGCTAATGTCACGACCCTCAAAAATCAGCAACACAACTTCTCCCAGTTCATCTCTAACTGGTTTTAAGGAAAAATCGATGGTAGCGACGATATCTTTTGTTCCCAAGACATCAACTTCATACCGAATAAACTGCCCCTGAGCTGCTTTGACTACAGCCTCTTGCAATTGCTGTTGCGTTTCTATAGAAGTCATCCACCATCGGGCTTGCCAGACGGGACGATGAATGACATCTTCCAATCGCAAACCGCCAAAATCCAGAGCCGTTTGATTGGCCTCCAGCAAAAAACCATCCGGTTTTAACAGACCAGAAAACTGAAACGTCTGATTAAAGATGGCACGAAATCGCCGTTCACTATCTTGCAGAGCATCTTCTGTAGCCTTTCGTTCGGTAATGTCAACCACATAGATCCGAATCAGATCACTCTCAGCAATAAAATGAACCGACTGCTCAAAAACACGATCCTCAATTTCAACCTCACGCAAAAAAAACTTATTGCTATCATTGCAAATGAGAGTGACTAGTCCAGCCAAAATAGGATGCTCAGCCTGAATCTCTTGTAGACGCGGGAACTGGGCTAAAGCAGCCGGATTCATATAGGTGATTTTGCCTGTTAGGTTGATCTCAATAATGGGGTTGGAAAACAGCTCTGGAAAAGAAGCTAATCGCACAAGAGCCGCTTCATTAGAACTAGAGAGCATCTCATCAGGCGGCGTCAAAGTTTGCATAGGATTGTTGAGGTTAGTCAGAAAACCAGTGACCTCATCAGCTGCACAAGATTCTAGAAAATGAACATCAGCAATGTCGTTCGTCATGTAGTATCTAGCCCGTACTTCTTGACCAAAAACCACTTCATCACCATGCTTCAAATCATGGGAAATACAAGGATTACCATTTATATTCAAGCCATTTTTGCTCCGTTTTCCCTGAAGGTTGCCATCAATCAAGCGAAACATATGGCAATGCTTATCTGGCATTGTGATTCTCATCAACAGAGCATGTTGTCGAGATACAGAAGGAGAATGAATGACAATAGAGTTACTAGTATCTCGACCAATTGAGCAAGTAGAATCCATGAGAGGAATTGTGCGCTTACCTTGCTCATCCTCAATGACTAAGAAATGCTGAAGTTTTGTTAAAGAACCTGTCAAAACCATCGGCTTTAAATATATTAATTCCTGCATACTCTCCCTTAATATGCCCATCACCCCAGAGAACTAAACCTATACATCAACTTTTTGACTTTTATGGCTATATTTCAGAACTGGCAAACATTTTCTAGAGAGATAATCCATGCTAATTTGCCATACCTACTCAATCTTTTACGACAATAATAAGTACTATTTGGTCTTAAAGTTTACCTATACCAACACTCAAATTTAACCTAACAGTTCCTATCAGAACCCAAGACAAATATAACTAAAAACACAGTCAGATGAAAACTGCAGCATAAGCCTAGCAAGGCTCTCACGACAAAGCAGATGCTGCCACTATATTTTCAGTTAAATAACTTATAACTCTTAATTCCATCATAGAAAAAGATAATATAAATCGACCAGCTAGTAGTTCACTTTCTTCCATACCAGAAAATATTTTCTACACACTTTCTGCAAATCAAAAACAATTAGAATATATGCTCGAGTGAAAATATATTATATTCCTTAAATATAATATTCATTCAACAGACTCAGACCAATAAATCTTTGATTCTGAGTACTCTCAGAAGAGGTTAATAGCATCTTCTGACATATGTTTTATAGCTCAATCCAGGAAAATATTCACCGAGCTATACAATATGAAATTTCTAGACTCGGCACATTAGCAAACAAGACTTAAATATCTACAAAAACATATTTTTTTAACCTGTTTGCGGCTCATAATCCTTATCTTTTCTTTGATTTCCCATTAACGAAAAATCTTATGCCCATCACGAGCCCCATCCATTCTGGCAGTAAGCATTACAAGGCTGGCAGTATTTATATGTGAAATATCAGGAATAAGTGACACTACATCCGCTCTAGAACTTGGATACCCAGCAAGGATAATCCTAATTTCAGCGTTCTCGCCGTCAAGTCAGACAGCACAAGGCGGGAGGTTTTAACAGCACCCTCAGTCTGAAGAACTGGACACTGATCATAAAACTGATTAAATTTTTGACTCAGCTCAAACAAATATTGGCAAAGTCGATTAGGTAATAAGTCGGCCGCGACCTCAGTTAATACATCCTGCATTTGCAGCAGATGCTTGGCCAAAACCAATTCGGTAGATTCCGTTAAAGAAAGAGTTAGCGTATCATCTAGCTTAGAAAAATCAATATTTCCTTTGCGGCTAATGCCCTGTACCCGAACATAGGCATAAATCATATATGGGGCTGTGTTGCCTTGCAATGCCAGCATTTTGTCGTAGCTAAACGCATAGTTGCTGGTACGATTTTGGCTGAGGTCCGCATATTTCACGGCCCCCAGGCCAATGACCCGAGCCACATCGGCAATAAATTCAGGTGCTTCAGTTCGATCCTCGTCGGTTAGTCTCTTTTCAATATCGGCTTGGGCACGAGTAACGGCTTCATCTAATAGATCTCTTAAACGGATAGTTTCACCCGACCGAGTTTTCAGCTTTTTACCATCTTCACCCTGGACCAATCCAAAAGGCACATGCACAATTTGAACAGGGTCAGGAATCCATCCTGCCCGTTTAGCCACTTGAAAAACCTGAGCAAAGTGGTTGGCCTGTCCGGCATCCGTGACATAAATGATCCGTGTAGCTGATTCAGTATTGATACGATGACGTAGAGCCGCCAAGTCAGTGGTGGCATAGTTAAACCCACCGTCAGATTTTTGGACAATTAGAGGTTGCGGATCACCTTGTTTATTAGTGAAGCCTTCTAGAAAAACACATTGTGCTCCTCGATCTGTCTCCAACAGACCTGCTTTATCTAAGTCTGTCAGCACATCAGCCAACAAAGGATTGTAAAAGGACTCACCTCGCTCCGTCAGTTCAATATCTAGATCGCAATAAATTTTTGCAAATTCTCGGCGGGATTGGTCACAAATGAGTTTCCAGGCTTGAGCGGCATCAGGTTCACCTTGCTGTAGCTGTACGACAGCCTGTCGAGATTGCGTCTGAAAGGCTTCATCACCATCAAAACGCTGTTTTGCTTTTTTATAGAATGCAACTA